>JANLQZ010000954.1:0-5816 GCA_031368125.1 Betaproteobacteria bacterium | reverse complement strand
CGCCGCAGGGGTCCAGGTCGGGACCGCGTATCTGTTGTGCCCGGAAGCCTCCACCAGTGCGGTGCATCGCGCCGCGTTGGCCAGCGCGGCGGCGCGGCACACGGCCTTGACCAACCTGTTCTCCGGCCGCCCGGCCAGATCGATCGTCAATCGGCTGATGCGCGAGCGCGGGCCGATCAGCGCCGATGTACCGGAGTTTCCGCTTGCCGGCGTGGCCGTCGCGCCGCTGCGCGAGGGCGCCGAGCGGCGCGGCAGTGGCGATTTTTCGCCTTTGTGGTCGGGCCAGAATGCCAGCGGCTGCAGGGAGATCCCGGCCGCCGAACTGACGCGTGAACTGGCCGCCGGCCTTTAGTGGCCCATCGAGCAATCACACGCTCGGCTTAGACAGCCCTGGGCCAAAGGCTGGCAAAGCTGACTGCTGAATCAGCCGCGCAAACAAAACGTAAAAGGAGGGGGACACTTTGTCCCTCCGCTGCCAACCATCTCGCTCAGCTTTGGGCCAGCAGCAGATTGCTGAACGGGTGCTGGCTCTTCCACCGGTAAGCATGAAAATCGCGCTCATCCGTGCTGACAATGCGCCCTTCGCCAAACTCCTCGGCCAACAGGACAAGGGACGCATCCGCCAGGTCCATGGGTAGATCAGCATACTGGCGCATCAACTCCGTGAGGCGCGGCAAATGGTCGGCACCCATGGCAAATACGCCAACGCCCTGCGCCGCCAGCGTTTCCATCCAATCCAGCGTCTTGGCAACTCCGATGCACCGGAACATCAAATGCACGCACTCCACCAGCACCGGGTAGGTCGTCATCAATGGTTCGCGGTTGCTGCGAAAAAACGCAACGCACCGCGTGTGGTACGCATCGCCCTTGTCTGCCAGCGCCAGCCATGCGCCCGTGTCCACCAAGATCATGCTTGAACGCCAACTTTGGCAGAAAAATCACTATGCTTCTTGTAGCTGGTGGACAGTTGCTCATCGGTTTCGATGCAGCCCACAAACCCCGCTTCGGATAGCGCCTGAAAGATGGGGGAATCACCACCGCTCTGCGCATTTTTATCTGCGGTAGACACCTTGGCGATGCCGTGGCGCTGCTTCACAAACTGCACGAAATCAAGCACCTCAGCCTGCAAGTGAGGGGGCAAGGCTGAAATTTCAGATTCAATTTTGTTCGCTGTGGTCATCGTCTGATCCCTTCTTTGTGCAAAACCATTTCCTGCACAGTACCTGTACAGTTCATCCAGCTTAGTGAAATAGAGTGTATTGCACCACTCCCCAAGGGAGACAAAAACATGGCCCGTCACTGCGCAACCAAAGACTTTTTCCAGCATGTCCACATGTCCACCGTTTGCACTGGATCGGCTGCGCCAGCGGGGTGCGGAGTTGGTCTGCCACTGCCCCGAACCCCAGAGCGGTGGCAAACAGGTCGACCTGGTGCTCACGCCGCTGGAGCTGATCGAGCGCATCGCCGCCCTGGTGCCGCCACCGCGCACGCACCGCCACCGGTATTACGGGGTGCTGGCGCCGAACTCCCCGCTCAGAGCTGTGGTGACGGCCATGGCGCAGGCGGTGCCCGCCCAGATCGCGGTCGGGCAACGCGATACCGCCGAGGACGGCACGAGCGAGGGCGCGCTTGGCCCGGCGCAACCGGGCAATGCGCTCGGTGACGCTGGCATGGCCGAGCCGGCTGTCCGGGTGCCGCAACCCGAGCCAACCAGGCGTTTCCCGGCGCACTACCTGTGGGCGGTGCTGATCGCGCGCATCTACGCGGTTTTTCCGCTGGTGTGGCCCCGGTGTGGCGGCAACATGCGTCTGATCGCGTTCATCACCGAGGGGTGCAGATCAGGCGGATCCTGGAGCACATCGATGTGGACACCCAGGCTCCGCGTATCGCCCCGGCACGCGGGCCGCCGCTGTGGGACGAGTGTGATGCGCGGGGCGCGGACGCAGCTGGTATCGGGGAGGGTGCCCGGATCGAACCGGACTGGGGTGAAGCAGCCCAGGCAGCGCCCGATGACGCACTCGATCAACGCACCGATTGGTGAACGCGCAAACCGACCGGCGATGCACACGCGCCGTGGGCCGCCCTGTGTCGGTCGAGCTCCCGGGCGCCGCAAAAGGCCTGGTAAGCGCAGCATGAGGACCAGGTGAAGCCCAGTGTTCGTGGCGGCGCAGGCAGAGTGCCGCAGGCAGAGTGCGGGTTTTGAGGATGGCCGCGGGCGCGATATCTGGGCTCGAGCGGTTGGATTTCCGGTTCTTCAGGATTATTTGTGGGCGATTTGGGGCCGTCCTGAGCGCCTGACACGAGTTGCCCACCGCGTCGGCCGTGCGTTCGTCGCGAGCGACGCCCGCCCGCCGCCGTGGACAACTCTGCGCTGTGGAGTGCGCAAGCGCTTTTTGGGTTGTTGCTTCAGTCCGATGAGCTTGCTGCGGCCGCTGCGACCATGAAGCGATTGAGCCGTCGAGTGGATATCAGAGCGCGACACGCTGCTGGAATTTGCCGAAGGTAAGGGCCTGAGCCCACCGTTTTCCTGCCGCGCCGGGCACTGCGGGTCGTGCGCCACTCGCATGACCGCTGGCGCCGTCACCTACGCCGAGCCCACCGCGTGGCGGCCCGCTGAAGGTGAGGTGCTGCTGTGTTGCGCCGTGCCTGCAGCAGGCAGCGACGAGCGCATCGAACTGGATCTTTGAAGCTAGTCGTCGGGCTGAAAGCGCCTCGGCCGGCCAGCCCGCGCCGCGAGTGCGAACCCGAGCACCGGCAGCAGCCATTGCAGCCAGGCATACGCGGAGGTGAGCGAGCGCTGCGCCCCCGATGCCAGCGTGACGGCTTCGGTCGTCACGGTGCTGTAACGGCCCGCGCCGACGAACAGGGTAGGCAGGTATTGCGCCACGCTGACCGCGAATCCCACCGCCAGCGCAGAGGCGAGGGCGGCGCGCAGCAGCGGCCATTTGACCCGCCACAGGAAATATGCCCGGCCATGGCCAAGGGTCGCGGCGACAAGGCGGTAACGCGGGTCGAAGCCGGTGTATGCGGGACTCAGGGCAATCAGCACGTAGGGAACCGCCGCCAGGCTGTGCGCCAGCCACAGTCCGGACCAGCTTGCGTCCAGCCCGAAGCGCAGGGTGGCGGCGTGGATGCCGATGACCCACAGCACCGAAGGCAGGACCAACGGCAGGTAGATCACCCGCCGCAGCCAGGCGTCCCAGCGCGCGGGCGCCGTCTCGAGCCATGCGACCGACCATGACAACGCCGCGGCGGCGCTGGCCAGGCCCAGCGTTAGCGTGGTTGCCACGGTTCCCGCGCTGTGCCATACCGACGCCCACGCGTTCCCGCTGAAGGTCTGCGGCAGCAATGCCGGAAACGGCCACACGCCCGATACGCTGCCGACTGCCAGCGCGAGCATGACTGCCAGGTACACCACGGTCAGCATCGTCACGCCCAGGGCCCCGGTGGGCGCGCCGTGGACCCGGTGCACCACGCCACGCTGCCCGCTGGTGCGCCGGGTGCGCCACAGCGGCAGCCGCGGGAACTGCCACAGCAGCGCCGCGACGAGCGCCAGGGTGCACGCCAGCAGCCATGCGGCCGCGGCGCCCTGCGCGTTGGTGGCCGGGTCCGCATCCAGCAGCCAGCCCCATGCCAGCACCGCCAGTGTCGGTGGCGCACCCGGGCCGATCACGAGACCGACGTCCACCACCGTGATGCCGTACACCAGCACCGCGAGCATGGGCCAGCGCAGCCTTGGCCACAACTGGGGCCACAACACGCGCCACCATGCGGTGCCGGCCGCGTAACCCAGGCTGCGCGCCACCTGCAGTTCGCGCGCCAGGCGTTGTGCCACGTCGGCGCGTTGCAGGTGCGATGCGGCGGCCCACAGCAGGAACGGCACTTCCTTGGCCACCAGAACGACGATCAGCCCTGCGCCCCAAGGGTCCTGGGTCGTGGTCCAGGGTGGCGGCATGTCAAAGCCGCTGGCCCAGGGTGAGACGGCCCGCAACAACCAGCCACTGGGCGAAATCAGGAACACCAGACCGATGGCGAACGCGGCATGCGGGACTGCCAGCATCGGTCCGAGCAGCCCCACCATGCGCGACCAACCCGGCCCCGGGAAACTGCGCGCGAGGATCCAGGCCGCCAGCCCGGTCGACAGCAAGGTGGCCGCCAGGCCGGTCCACACGCTGAGCCCCAGGGCGCGCCAGGTCTGGTGGTCGCGCGCCATGGCACGCCAGGCGGCCACATCGAGCGCACTGTCCAGCGCGGCCCAGGTCGCCAGGGCCAATGGCAGCCCGAGCAGGCCGATCAGCGACAGGGCCCAGACCAGCTCGGCGCGCGGCGGCAGATTGGCGCGCATCGCGTCAAGGGCGACCGGGCCCGGGGCCGATGGCGCACATGTCCGATCGGTCGTCGTTCAGGCCCGGCCGGGCTGCTTGTCGGCGCCCAATGTCGTGCGCAGAAAATGCCCGATGTCCCGGATTTCGGCCGGGTGCAGGCTGTGCTGCATCGGGTAGCTGTGCCACTGCACCGGGTATCCCAGACGCTGGAGCGCATCCCGTGACGCCTCGGCGCGCGACAGCACGATCATCGGGTCGGCGACGCCATGCGCCATGAAGATAGGCAGCTGCCGATTGGCGGCACTTTGCTCCGCGGCCAGGCTGCCGGCCAGCGGCAGGTAACCCGAAAGCGCCATGATGCCGCCGAGCCGCGTCGGGTAACGCAGACCGGTGTGCAGCGCCACTGCACAACCCTGGGAGAAGCCAGCCAGGACGATGTTCTCGGCGTGTATGCCGCGTTCGAGTTCGCGTTGCAGCAGCGCTTCAATGGCCAGTACCGAGCGCCGTATGCCGGCTTCGTCCTCGCGCCTCTGGGTCTCGGTGCCGAGGATGTCGTACCAGGCCGGCATGACGTAGCCGCCATTGATGGTGACCGGGATGCTCGGCGCATGCGGAAACACGAAGCGGATCGGCCGGCAGCCGCTCAGATCGAGCTCGGGCACAATCGACGCGAAGTCGTTGCCGTCCGCGCCCAGGCCATGCAGCCAGATGACGGCGGCCGTGGGATGGGGGCCGCTGGAGGTCTCGATGCAGGGAAGCAGGGTGGTCATGGTGCTTGGTGGTGGTGAAGTGTTCGGTACGCCGGGAGGCCTGACCGGCACTATAACTGCGGCCCCGGCCTGCGGCCAGTGCGCGCCACGGCAACAAGAATTCGTGGGGTTGCAGCAGGGATGTGTATTTTGCGTACCGTGCGTCGTCGCTTGGTGATCTGCCTGTGGGCCGTGCTGGCGCTGCAAGCGCCAAGCACCGCCTTGGCGCAGTGGTCGAGCGTCCGGGGCTACCAGCTGCTGCAGCGGGTCGATGACGTGCTGTTTGGCGTCGACAACCTGTCGCTGACGATACTCGACAACCGCTACGTCGCCGGCACGCTGGTACGGGTCAATGTGCACCAGCCCAGCCCGGTGCGCGGCTACACGGATTTTGTGGCCGATTGCCAGAAGCCGCTGCGGTTCGCGGTGCGGCCGGCGGGCGGCAAGACCCGGGTCGCGCCGGCACAACTCGAATTCTCCAGCGCCAATGTGCTCGACGGCACCTGGTTCGCCGCCGAATTCGCGTGCGAGACCACGCGCCAGCCGGGCCGGGCAGCACGCCTTGCCAAGGATCTGTTCGAGCGCGGCGGGCCACCCGACATGCAGACCGTCTATTGCGAGTTGCAGCCCGATGGCAGCGAGCAGGCGCGTCCCGATGTCGAGGTGCGTTTCAGCGAAGCCGCCAATGCGGTGGCCGTCAACCGGCAGTGGCTCAGTTCAGGCGAAGTGACGCCGGAGGAAG
>JANLQZ010000653.1:0-3430 GCA_031368125.1 Betaproteobacteria bacterium | reverse complement strand
GAGCGACGCAAAACCCTCGCGCACGATGACGTGGCAGGTGGTACAGGCACAACTCATGTCGCAGGCGTGCTCGATGTTGATATGGTTCTCGAGCAGGGCCTCGCAAATCGAGGTTCCGGCCGGCGCCGATATCTCGGCGCCCCGTGGGCAGTATTCGGCATGCGGCAGTATCTTGATGGTGGGCATAAATGTCCGTGCTTCGGTCTCAGACCGTCTCGATGTTCCTGCCCGACAGCGCCTGCTGTATGCCATGGTTCATGCGCATGGCGGCAAACGCCTGTGTGCCGTCGGCCAATACCTTGGTGGCGGCCTCGACGACCGCCGCATCCGCCCGCGCACGCACGGACTGCACCACGGCCATCAGCGACTCGATCTCGGCTCGTTCGGCCGGTTGCAGCAGTTCGCCATCGGCGTCGAGCGCGCTGCGGGTGGCAAGCAGCAGGCGATCGGCATCCAGGCGGGCCTCGGCAATCGCGCGCGCGCGCATGTCGTCCTGGGCGGTCGCAAAACTCTCGCGCAGCATGCTGGCGATCTGCCCGTCATCGAGGCCGTAGCTTGGTTTGACGTCGATGCTGGCCTGCACGCCGCTGACCTGCTCGCGCGCCGCGACATTGAGCAAGCCGTCGGCGTCGACAGTGAAAGTCACGCGGATACGCGCCGCGCCCGCGACCATGGGCGGAATGCCGCGCAGTTCGAAGCGCGCCAGGCTGCGGCAATCGGCCACCAGGTCGCGCTCGCCCTGCACCACATGCAGCGCGAGCGCGGTCTGGCCGTCCTTGTAGGTGGTGAAGTCCTGGGCCATCGCGGTCGGGATGGTCTGGTTGCGCGGCACGATCCGTTCGACCAGGCCACCCATGGTTTCGATGCCGAGTGAAAGCGGTATGACGTCGAGCAGCAGCAGATCACCCGCGGTGTTGTTGCCGGCAAGCTGGTTGGCCTGGATCGCCGCGCCCAGGGCCACCACTTCGTCCGGATTCAGGTTGTTGAGCGGCTGGCACCGGAACAGCGACGCCACGGCCTGCTGCACCTGCGGCATGCGCGTGGAGCCCCCGACCATGACCACCCCCTGTATGTCACCAACCGACAATTTCGCATCGCGCAGCGCCTTGCGCGCGGCGGTCGTGGTGCGCTCTGTCAGGCCGCGCGTGACGGCCTCGAAATCGGCCCTGCTGACACTGGTGCTCATGCGTCCGCCCGACAGTTCGACATCGAGCAGCGCCGACTCGTGTGTGGACAGGGCCTCCTTGCAGGCGCGCGCCGCAGTTGCGATGCGCGACTTGTCCGCTGGCGACTCGAGCTCGAGACCTGCCCGCTGCGTCACCCACAATGCGAGCGCGCGGTCGTAATCGTCTCCGCCCAGCGCAGAATCGCCGCCGGTGGCGATCACTTCGAACACTCCCTTGCTCAGGCGCAACACCGAAATGTCGAAGGTGCCGCCTCCGAGATCGTAGATGGCATACACACCCTCGCTGGCGTTGTCCAACCCATACGCGATCGCCGCTGCCGTTGGCTCGTTGATCAGGCGCAGCACGTTCAGGCCCGCCAGCGTGGCCGCGTCTTTGGTGGCCTGGCGCTGGGCATCGTCGAAGTAAGCCGGAACGGTGATCACGGCACCATAAAGATCGTCGCCAAAACTGTCCTCGGCGCGGTAGCGCAGTGTCGCCAGGATATCGGCGCTGACCTCGACTGGCGACTTCTCACCGCCCGCAGTGGCCAGAGCCAGCATGCCCGGCTTGTCGACAAAGCGGTACGGCAGACGGCCGCTGTCGGCGACGTCCTTCAATCCGCGGCCCATGAAGCGCTTCACCGAGGCGATGGTGTTTTGCGGGTCTTGCGCCGCGGCGGCCAATGCGTCGAAGCCGATCTGGCGGCCGCTGCCGGCCAGGTACCGCACGACCGAGGGCAGGATCACCCGGCCCAGTTCGTCCGCCAGGCATTCGGCGACACCGCTGCGGACCGCCGCCACGAGCGAATGGGTCGTACCCAGGTCAATACCAACTGCAATGCGCCGTTCGTGCGGGTTGGGCGACTGCCCGGGCTCGGAAATCTGTAATAACGCCATGAATGGTCTTGTCAGTGTGGGCTGTCGTTTTCATTGTTTGCCAGCGCGGCACTTCACGTCGCGACGCCGGCTGGCATCGAATGGAACCGGTCCGCCCGTGCCTCGATGTCGGAACTGAACCGATCGATGAACATCAGCGCGCGCACCTGCTCCACCGCCTGCACATAGTCGTGCTGCCGATCGATCAGTTCCTCGCAGCGCCGCAGCGCTGCGCTTCTGCTGAGCGCAACCTGTTCGTGCAGCGCCTCGAGTTCGACCAGGCTGGTGGTCGCATCGAGCGCCTCGCGCCATTCCATCTGCTGCATCAGGAAATCGGCCGGCATGGCGGTGTTGTTCTCCGCGTTGACCGGCGCGCCGCCCAGCTCGCACAGATAGGCCGCGCGTTTGAGCGGGTCTTTCAGCCGCTGGTAGGCCTCGTTGATACGCACCGACCATTGCATCGCCAGCCGCTGTGCGGCGGCGTCCTGCGCGGCAAACCGGTCCGGGTGCGCCTCGCGCTGCAACTCGATCCACCGCCGGTCAAGAGCCGCGCGGTCCTGGGCAAAACGCACCGGCACGTCGAACAGCGCGAAATCGTCGGACCCCAGCGTGATGGCTGCATCACCCATGGCGCCGGCCTACGTGACCGCGGTGCAATGAAATCAAACCCGAAAAGATTCGCCGCACCCGCACTTGTCGCGTTCGTTCGGGTTGTTGAATCGAAACCCCTCATTGAGGCCCTCGCGCACGTAATCGAGCTGCGTGCCGTCGATGTAGGCCAGGCTCTTCGGGTCGACCAGCACCTTGACGCCATGGCCCTCGAAAACAACGTCTTCGGACGCCAGTTCATCCACGTACTCGAGTGTGTAGGCCAGGCCGGAGCAACCCGTGGTCTTGACGCCCAGGCGCACACCCACACCCTTGCCACGCTTGGCAAGATAACGATTGACATGGCGCGCGGCGGCGTCGGAAAGGGTAACGGACATGTCAGTGGATGTGCTTCTTTTTGTAGTCTTCGACCGCAGCCTTGATCGCGTCTTCGGCCAGGATCGAGCAATGGATCTTGACCGGTGGCAATGCAAGTTCTTCGGCGATCTGGCTGTTTTTCAGGGCCGCCGCCTGGTCGAGCGTCTTGCCCTTGACCCATTCGGTGACCAGCGACGAAGAAGCTATCGCCGATCCGCAACCATAGGTCTTGAAACGCGCATCTTCGATCACGCCGGTCTGCGGGTTGACCTTGATCTGCAGTTTCATCACATCGCCGCACGCCGGCGCGCCGACCATGCCGGTACCGACAGATTCGTCGCCCTTGTCGAACGAGCCCACGTTACGCGGGTTTTCGTAGTGGTCTACAACTTTTTCGGAATATGCCATGGTGCTACCTCTCAA
>JANLQZ010000887.1:0-2090 GCA_031368125.1 Betaproteobacteria bacterium | reverse complement strand
TTCCTGGTTGATGCGCATCACAATCTCTGGCGGCGTGCCGGCGGGTGCAGCCAACCCGTACCAGGTCATGAAATCGAACTGGGGGAACCCGGCCTCCGCAATCGACGGCGTGTCCGGGAACGACGGCTGCCGCCTGGCGCTGGAGACGCCGAGCGCGATGAGTCGTCCGGCCTTGACATAGGGACCCGCGGTCGAGGTCCCGGTGAACATGATGTCTACCTGGCCGGCGACCAGGTCGCTGAGCGCCGGAGCAACACCCTTGTAGGGAATATGCGTCATGTAGATCTTGGCCATGGATTTGAGCCATTCCATCGAAATCTGGTGCGGCGTGCCGTTTCCTATCGACGCATAGTTGATCTTGCCCGGATTGGCTTTCGCCAACGCCACCAGTTCCGAAACTGTTTTTACATTCAGCGAAGGTCGCGCGACCAACACCAGCGGCACCGCCACCAACTGCGTGACGGGTTCGAAATCCTTGACAGGATCAAACGGCAGCTTGGGGAAAAATATCGGGTCGAAGGTGGTGTACAAGCCGATGGTGTAGCCATCGGGCGGCGCCTTGGCCAACATATCGGTGCCGAGTAGCGTGCTGGCACCCGGCTTGTTGTCGATCACCACGCTCTGGCCCATGCTCTGGCTCATCTTGGTCGCAAGCATCCGCGCTACGACGTCGGTGCCACCTCCGGGCGGGTAGGGAACGATGAACCGGATCGGCTTGTTGGGATAGCCCTGTGCGAGTGCGGCCGGAGCACATACCAGGCCGGCGAACGCTCCCAGGATGGCGAGCATCGACCGGCGGATTATTCCGTGGGTCGGCAGTTTCATCGAATGCATCACTGTCCTCCTAAAATTATTCACTACCAGCCGAAAATCACGGCACGCTAGCAATCGCTTTCGAACCTACTCGACAGGCGGTTGGGCTCCGAGTGCCTGCTGCAAAAACTGGTTGGTCCGGGCGCGTGCCAACGCAATCGCGGCCGGCTCGCCGCGGGTGTAGAAACCATGGTCGGCACCCGCATAGACATGCGATACGACATTGGGCAAACCCTCCAGTGCTTGGATGATTTGGTTGCGCACCGGTTCCGCAACATATTTGTCGAGTGCTCCGAAGTGCAGCATCAGAAAGCATCGGACAGCTTGCGCCAGATCCAGGTTTTTCTCGATGCCTACGCCATAAAACGACACGGCCGCATCGACCGGTGCGCGGGCCGCCGCAAGGTACGCCAGCTTGCCACCCAGGCACATGCCCGCCACAGCCACCTTGCCTTTGAAGCCAGGCAGGCCGCGGATGTGGGCCGCGGTATGCGCGATGTCGTCAAGGCCCTGGCCTTCGTCATATGCCTGCACCAGCCCGAATGCGCGCGCCAGGTCCTGCTTGGAATGCGTGAGCGACAGTCCCGGCTCGGCGCGCCAGAACAGATCAGGCGCCAACGCGAGGTAGCCGTCTTCGGCAAATCGGTCGGCGACGCCACGCACCTGCGGGGTAACGCCGAAAATTTCCTGCAGCACGATCACCGCGTGGCCGTTCGGCCGGTCCGGAATGCTCACGTAGGCATCGAAATGCTGCCCTTCGCCAACGTCAATCGGATCGGTTCGAAAATTCATGACTGCCCTCTTCAAAACGCATAGCGTCCGTTGATCAATTCGCGTGCAATCGAACTCCGGTGAATCTCCGTGGTGCCGTAACCGATCGACATTCCACGCACGTCGCGGAAATAACGCTCGTACGGGTAGTCTTCTGACAGCCCGTAGGCGCCCGCAAGTTGCATCGCGGCATTGGTGACACGGACCGCCATTTCGTTGACGTAGGTCTTGGTGATCGACGTGTCGGCGATGCTGGTGTCGCCCTGGTCGGCGCGCGCCGCCGCGCGGTACAACAAGGCACGCGCCGCCTCGACGTCGATCGCCATATCCGCCAGTTTCCATTGCAAGCCCTGGTTGTCGGCCAGCGGGCGGCCGAACTGGCTGCGCTCACGCAGGTGCTGGGTGATGTTTTCCAGCGCGGCTTCGGCGACACCCAGACACAGCGGTGGGTTGCCAACGATACGGTCGGCATCCAGCACATGCAGCAGGTCGCGCATGCGGCCGGC
>JANLQZ010000648.1:0-18610 GCA_031368125.1 Betaproteobacteria bacterium | reverse complement strand
CCATCGTGGCGACCGGAAACTGCAGCATCTGCGCCGTCGGGCAACTCCAGATGCAGCCCATCATGGGCAGGAAGTACCAGTCGCGAAACGCGTCGCTGAAGCGGTGTTGGCGCAGGAACTCACCCAACGGCTGCTGGAGCGCAGATGCATGGCCGCCCTGGGCGATGCGGGTGGTCATGGCATTGAATCGCGCCAGGTCGCGCAGCATGGACAGGAACGCCAGATTGACGAGATTGCGCCGCTGGGCGAATACCGTGTTCAGGCTGGAGCCGCTCCATTCGAGCCGGCGGCCCCGCCCGATATCGCCCACCTGCACCGAGAACGACATATCCGACTTGGCGGTTTGCACCCCGAGTTCTGAAAACAGCCGGATCAGGTTGGGATAGGTCCGCTCGTTGAAGACCAGAAAACCGGTGTCCACACCGTGGGTGACAGCGCCGTGCTGCGTCGGCAGGGTCACGTCCACTGTATGGGTGTGGCCGCCAAAGTAGCTTGCGGCCTCGAACAGCGTGACGTGCGCGTGACCACCCAGTTCACGGGCCGCCGCCAGACCCGCGATACCCGCGCCGACGATGGCGACTCTCATCCCGCGCTCCGTTCCAGGGTGGCGGCACCAAGAGGGCCACCACTGCGCACCGAACCCAGCCGGCGCAAAAAGCCAAGGCGCGTGCGCATGACCCGCGCGCGACACCGGAACGGCCCGACGTGTGGCGCGAAAGATCCAGCCAACGCCCTGCACTGGCTTGTCGCGCCGACCAATTGGCACGCGCGGATGCGGTGCGCCTTGAGAGGCGTCGGCAGGTCATCCAAAGAAAAGCGGGCAGAACTCATTGATCATATTTTATACTGTACGGTAATTATAAGACTGATTGGTAATTTTGTCGCAAACATCGGGTGGTGGTGCGGATTTCTCCGCGCTGTACCGGCCGGTCTGATGTTGATGCCTGCCGACGCATCGCCGACCTGCCGCACTACCGCGATCCCACTGTTTCGACCCGTTATGGAATGTGGTTGCTGGCACACTAAAATCGTCGAGCCAGCTGTGCGCTGGCAAGATCGTCAAACAAGGCGTCCCATGCTTTACCCGGAACTTTTCAAGCAACTGGAGTCTGTCCGCTGGGACATGGGCCGGGATATTCCGTGGCAGTCGTTCGACGGCAGCAAACTGTCGGACGAGCAGGCGCAGACGATCAAATTGAATGCCATCACCGAATGGGCGGCGCTACCGGCAACCGAGATGTTCTTGCGCGACAACCGCCACGACAGCGATTTCTCCGCGTTTATTTCGGTCTGGTTTTTCGAGGAGCAAAAACACTCGCTGGTATTGATGGAGTATTTGCGCCGTTTTCGCCCGGACTTCCAACCCACCGAGGCGGAACTGCACCATGTGCGCTTCGAGTTCGACCCGGCACCGGCGTTGGAGACGCTGATGCTGCATTTTTGCGGTGAAATCCGGTTGAACCACTGGTACCGGCGTGCCAGCCAGTGGCACAGCGAGCCGGTCATCAAACACATCTACACCCGCCTGAGCCAGGACGAGGCGCGCCACGGTGGCGCCTATCTCAAGTACATGAAACAGGCGATTGCCAAGTTCGGCCTGGAGGCCAAGACCGCCTTTGCCAAGGTCGGCGTCCTGATGGCCAGCGCGCGGCGTACGGCACAGGCGCTGCATCCGACGAACCTGCACGTCAACAAGGCGCTGTTCCCGCGCGATACGGTGCAGAGCCGTTTGCCCAACCCGTTGTGGCTGGAGCATTGGCTGGACCAGCAGATCAAGTTTGACGCGGTGTGGGAAACCCGCGTGGTCGACCGTATCTTGCACAACTTGAGCCTGCTGCTGGAGCGCAGCTTCGGCACGGTGCAGGAACTCAACAAGTACCGCAAGGAACTGGCGCGCGAACTCGCCGCTGTTCCGGTCAAACCCGCCTTACCACGGGCGGCTTGATGACGGGCCGCTGGTCAGTGCCAGCATGCGGTCCAGGTTGATCTTGACCTTGCAGTCGCGCTGCGCGACGCTGGCCGCAATACGCAACTCACGTTGGCTGGTGTCACGGATTACATGTTCGGAGGTTGCCAGGCCGTCACGGCCGACCAGCACGGCGACACGCGGCGTCGTGGTGTTGGCGCCGCGGCGCACCACGATGCCTACCTCCTGCGTGGCCAGCCGCACCAGGGAACCGGGCGAATATACGCCGACAGCCTTGATCAGTGCCGCGCCGGCCTCGTCGATCTGGCGGTTCTCGTCAAAGTAACAGGCCTGCATCGCCACCGCTGCCGAATCGGAGCGCCGCGCGGCGCGTGGTGCCAGCCGTGCCGCGAACACGTCGGCCCGCTGGATCAATCGCGCCATGCGCTGGCCCGGTGTGCGCGGCCCCAAAGCGCCGGGCGTCGTGTCGTGGTGGTCGCGCACCGCTTCGAGCCAGTCGGGGTCGTGCAGCCCGAGCTTCTTGAGCAGTGCGACGGATTGTGCCGGGTGGTGGTCGATTTGCTCGCGTTGGGTGGCGCTGGGGGGGTCTACCTGGACCGCGAGCCGGTCCTGCAGCGACGTCATGCCAATATTCATCGTCAGCGCCGCCTTGCAAACCGTTGCCTCCGCGCGTTCGGACCAGCCCAGAACCTCCCTGGCCGCCAACGCACAAATCACGCCGACCAGCATCGCATGGGTTGCGCTGTAGAGGTGCACCTCGCTCGAGCCCAGGTGAAACAGGGCGAACAGCGCCCCGTCCGCATTGCGGCGTGTCTGCCCCATCAGCTGCATTTGCAGCCGCTCGAGGTCGTCCGGAAAATTGTCGGCGCTGAGATCGCGCAGCAGTCGATTGCCCTGGATCTGCAGGTCGAGCCAGTTTGTTGCATCCGCACCCGCATCGTCGCGGCTGCCGCTCAAATCCCGGGTGGTGAGTTTGGCCTGCGCAATCTTCCCCAGCGGCCGCTCGTCTCGGACCAGCTCGAACAGCTTTCCCACAAACGCCTTCTGGTGGCGCTCGGACTCCGATACGTCGACGAAGAAACCGAGGCCGCGACCGCGCATCGCTTCCAGGTCATCGCGTGACGCGATGACAAAGCCCTTGCGCGCCAGCAGGATGCCGAGCTCGTCCCTCAGCGCAAAGGGAAGCGGCTGACCGATCACGATCGATTCGTGGGTGACCTGTACTAGATTCATGTGTGCCAAGACATCCTGCCCGCTGGCAGCTGCCATCGGTCGGTCAAGCTTAAGCCAGTCCCGCATGCGCCATCGGGTCGAGCAGATCAGAGAAGACCCGCCATTTCCGCGTTTTGACCCGCTGCGCGGCCCGCCGCTATCCGTGCGCCGCGCCGAACACTGCGCTCCACAGGGCCAACACCGCGTCGCGTTGCGGCTGCAATTGGCCGTCCGGCACCTGGGTCGGTTCCTCGTTGAGGCGCGCATGGTGTTGCACCCGTCGCAACTCCCGATAGGCATCGGCGGCGGCAGCGCCCACGCCACGCGGCACCAGGCCGCCCTGCTCGGCGCGTCGCAGCAGCGCGATATTGCCCACGTTGTCCACCAGCTCAGGGTGCCGGATCGCCTGCGACAGGACCAGGAATTGCACCGCAAACTCGGCGTCGACCATGCCTCCCGGGCTGTGCTTGACGTCGAATTTCCCGTTGCGCACCAGGTGCGCGGCGCGGACCTTGTCGCGCATGGCGACAATTTCCGCACGCAGGTCGGCCGGATTGCGCTCGGCGGTGATGACGTTGCGCCGCACTTCGTCAAAACGCACGCGGATGGATTCGCTGCCCAAGACAAAACGCGCCCGCGTCATGGCCTGGTGTTCCCAGGTCCAGGCGGTGTTGCTGCCGCGCTGCTGCTGGTAATTCGCGTAGGCGGCGAACGTGGTCACCAGCAGCCCGGAGCTTCCATTGGGTCGCAGGGCGGTATCGATCTCGTATAGATCGCCTTCGCCGGTCTTTACCGTCAGCCAGTTGATCAGTTTGCGTACCAGCACCGTGTACACCTCGGCCGAGCGTTCGTCGTCATCGTCGAATACAAACACGATGTCGAGGTCGCTGCCGTAGCCCAACTCCTTGCCGCCGAGTTTTCCGTAGGCAATGATGGCAAACTGGGCCTGCTCACGATGCCGGTTTCGCATCCGGCTCCAGCACCATTGCGTGGTCACGCGCAACACCGATTGCGCCAGCGCGCTGAGGTCATCGGCCACCTGTTCCACTGTCAGTTGGCCCTCCACGTCTCGCGCCAGCGTGCGAAACACCTCGGCATGGCGCGCGCGACGCAACAGGTTGAGCAGCGTCTCGTCGTCGTCCTCCCCTGTCACCATGAGCGCGGCGCGCCGGTGCTGCAGTTCATGTTCGAATTCGGTCGACTGGAAACGCTCGGCCAGCATCGTGTTGTTGGCCAGTTCGTCGATCACGCCAGGATGCTGGAGCAGGTAGCGCGCCGGCCACCGCGCATTTCCCAACAGCCGCAGCAGGCGCTCGTGGACAGCCGGGCGCTCGAGCAGCAGCGCCAGATAACTCTCGCGGCGCAGCAGTGGCTCGATCCAGTCGGCCAGACGCACGCCGGCCTCCTCGGTGACCTTGCCCTCGCGGATCCAGGCTGCGGTGCGGCCGGCCAGCCTGAACAGACGCGCCTTGGACTCGTCGCGCAGGGCCAGGAAGCGCGGATGATCGCGCCAGGCCCCGATGCGCTCGCGAAAACCGGCGGGCAACTGCTCCAGGAAATCGTCGATCTCCGACGCCGAGCCGACGCCCGGACTGGTGCCGCCGCAGGTCTTGCATTCGCTGCGGCCGCCGCCCAGCAACGCATCGAACTCCTGGGCCACGATTTCCCGGTGGCGGTCGAGTTCGGCCAGGAACGGGCGCGGTCCCGGCTGGCCCATCGCATTGGCGAGCCACGCCAGGTCATCATCCAGTGTGGGCAAGACATGGGTTTGCTGGTCGTCCAGGTACTGGATCCGGTGCTCCACCTGTCGCAGGAACCGGTACGCCTGGGCCAGTGCGTCGACCGTCGCCTCGGGCATCAGGCCGGCGCGCGCCAGGCGCGGCAGTGCATCCAGCGTCGCGCGCGTGCGCAACTCCGGGAACTGCCCACCCCGCACCACCTGCAGCAGCTGGACAATGAACTCGATTTCGCGGATGCCGCCACGCGACAGCTTGACGTCGTTGGTGCGTTCCGGGCGTCCGGCGCTGCGCCGCGCAGCATGCTCGCGGATCTGCCGGTGCAGCACGCGCAGTGAATCAAAAACGCTGTAGTCCAGGTAGCGGCGAAAGACGAATGGCAGCACCGCCGAGCGCAGGCCGCCAGCCGAGCCGCTGGTGATGCACCCTGCCGGCGCGACAACGCGGCTCTTGAGCCAGGCGAAACGCTCCCACTCGCGGCCCTGCACGTGAAAATATTCCTCCAGGGCGCCAAGAGAGACAGCCGGAGGCCCCGAGTTTCCGTTCGGGCGAAGCGCCAAGTCGACCCGGAACACGAAGCCGTGTTCGGTCGTGTCGCCGATGGTGCCGTAAATGGCGCGCACCACCTTGCCAAAGTATTCCTGGTTGGAAACCCGGCCGCGGCCTTCGGCATTGCCAGTGGTTTCCCCATCCTGGTCGTAGACATAGACCAGGTCGATGTCGCTGGAAACGTTGAGCTCCCGCGCCCCCAGTTTCCCCATCCCGACCACCCACAGCTGCGCCCGCTTGCCGTCCGGCGCGCCGGGTGCCCCATGCTGGGCGTCGAGGGTGGCCTGGGCATGGGTGCAGGCGCAGTCCAGCGCGAATTCCGCCAGCTCCGTCATGGTTGCGGTGACTTGCTGCACCGACGCCTGCATCTCGCAATCCAGCACCAGCAGGCGTTCAAGCACCAGCTGGCGGGTAATGCGCAACGCGGAGCCAAGATCGAGCCCGCCGCGTTGCAGCGTTTCACACACGGACACGAACAGCGCGCGACCGGGCAAGCCGGGCGGCAGCAACGACATCTGGGATTGGTAACGGCGCCGCACTCGCTGGCCAAAGCGCGGAAACAATGCAACCGGGCCCGCTGGCATGGAACCACCTTGAATTGACACGGGCGCCGCCCCGGGGCCACCCATGCCATGGTGAACATTGCGGGTCATAATTCTTGCATCAAAGCCACACGCACCATGGTTGACCTGAAGCCGGCACCGTCACCGCTATTGAAGGCATCCGCCTTCGTTGCCCGGTGGTCATTGGCGCTGTTGTTGTATGCATGGTTCCTGTTTGCGGCGGCATGGGGCGCCTTGCATCTGTTGATTGTGCCGCGAATCGGTGAGCTGCGCCCGCAGCTCGAAGCGGTGGCGTCGCGCGCGCTGGGCGTGACGGTGCGCATCGAATCGATCGCCGCGTATTCCACCGGAATGATCCCGGCCTTCGAACTGGTCAATGTGCGCCTGCTCGATGAACAGGGGCGCGATGCGTTGCGCCTGCCGTTGATCCTGGTCTCGCTGTCGCCCCAGTCGCTGCTGGGTCTGCGGTTCGAGCAACTCTATATCGACCGCCCCACGTTGACCGTGCGCCGGGCGCCAGACGGCCGGATCTACGTGGCTGGCCTGGATTTTTCCAAGGGCGGGCAGTCCGACAGCGGGGTGCTGCACCGGATTTTTTCCCAGCCGGAGTTTGTCATCCGGCATGGTGCCGTCGTGTGGAGCGACGAAATGCGGGCCGTTCCGGCCCTGGCCCTGCGCGACGTCGACCTGGTGCTGCGCAACCGGTCCAGGCGCCATGACGTCCGGCTCGATGCGACGCCGCCCGCCGAGTGGGGCGACCGATTCGGGGTGGTCGCACGATTCGAGCAGCCGTTCCTGTCGATGGACAACGGGCGTTGGCAGGAGTGGTCCGGGCAGGCCTACGCAAATTTCGCGCGCGTGGATGTGTCGCAGCTGCGGCGTTATGCCGACCTGGGCTTCGAGGTGCAGCAGGGACGCGGCGCCGTTCGTGCCTGGGTCGACATCCGGCGCGCCAAGCTGACCGCGGCAACCGCGGACGTGGCGCTGGCGGACGTGGGCATCAGCCTGGACCCGACATTGCAGCCGCTGCGGCTGGGGTCGATGTCCGGGCGCCTGGCGGGCAAATTCGCGCCCGGCGTGCTGGAGTTCTCGACCAGTGGCCTCGCATTCGATACTGCCGATGGATTGCATTGGCCAGGCGGCAATATCGCGTTGACCCAGACCGACGCCGACGCTGCCCGCCCCGCCCATGGGGAGCTGATGGCCGACCGGCTCGACCTGACGGCATTGACGCAGATTGCCAGCCGCCTGCCGCTGGGCGAGCAGGCGCATGGCGCACTGGCGCGTTATGCGCCGCAGGGCCTGGTCGAGCGGGTCAAGGCCAAATGGCAGGGTCCCACCGGCGCGATCGACAAATTCGAAGCCAAGGGCCGTGTCGTTGGCCTTCATGTGCAGGCCATTCCCGCTGCAGCCGGCGCCAGCCCGGATGTGGCGGTCGGGTTGGGCTCGCCCGGTATCCGTGGCGCGACGCTGGACTTCGACTTCACGCAGTCGGCAGGCAAGGCGAGCCTTGCGATGCACGCTGGCAGCATCACATTGCCTGGCGTGTTCGAAGACCCCGTCGTGCCGTTTGCGCAGCTCACGACCGACCTGGCCTGGCAACTCGAGGATGGCAAGGCGCGGGTGCAGGTTTCCGGCTTGCGCTTCAGCAACGCCGACGCCGAAGGCGAGGTGCAATTCAGGTGGCAGACCAGCGACCCCGCGCGCTCGCTCGGGCGCGCGCGTTTCCCGGGCGTGCTGGAATTGCAGGGAAGCCTGAACCGGGCCGATGCGACGCGGGTCCACCGCTACCTGCCCCTGGTGCTGCACAAGGGCGTGCGCGACTATGTTCGCGACGCGGTCCAGGCCGGCGCTGGCAGCGGCGTCAAGTTCAAGGTCAAGGGTGACCTGTACGACATGCCGTTCGAGAACCCCAGGCAGGGTGAATTCCAGATTGCGGCCAACATCAGGAACGGTATCCTGGCCTACGTGCCGCGCGCCTACCAGGGAACCGATTCCCTGCCTTGGCCCGCGCTGACGCAACTCTCGGGCGAACTCGTGTTCGACCGCAAGAGCCTGGCCGTCAAGGGCGCGCGTGCCAGCCTGGCCGGCGCGCCGGGCGTGCAGATTTCCAGGGCCGAGGCGGCAATCGCGGACCTCACGCAATCGGTCAACGTGGTGGTCGGTCTGGAGGCGCGCGGTCCGTTGACCGAGATGTTGTCGTTTGTCAACGTCTCGCCAGTGGGTGGATTGGCAGGCGACGCGCTGGCGCGTGCCAGCGCCACGGGAGCTGCCGAGTTGCGCCTGAAACTCGGGGTGCCGCTGGAGGCGCTCGACAAGTCGACCGTGCAGGGAAGCCTCACGCTGGCCGGCAACGACCTGCAGTTGTCGCCGGAAACGACACGCCTGGGGCGGGCGCGCGGCGTGGTCGGTTTTTCGGAGTCCGGCTTCAGCGTCAATGCGTTGCAGGCGCGGGTGTTCGGCGGCGATGTGCGCCTGGACGGCGGAACGGTACCGGCACCGGCGCCGGGCACTGCTGCGGCGCGCGCCGCGCCCACGTTGTCGTTGCGTGCGCAAGGCGTCGCCAGCGCGGAGGGTTTGCGCCAGGCGCGGGAACTCGGATTCGTCGCTCGGCTGGCCCAACATGCCAGCGGCAGCACCAGTTACGCGGCCGCCTTCACGCTCAGGGCCGGTGTGCCGGAAATCACCGTATCGAGCAACCTGGCAGGCCTGGCGTTGAACCTGCCCGCGCCGTTGAACAAGAGCGTCGACGCCGTGTTGCCGCTGCGACTGGAGTCGGCCCTGCTGCGCGAGTCGCTGGTCGCCCCGCCCGGCGCGCGCGCGCGGCTGCAGGACCAGTTGGTGATGGATTTGGGGCGAGTGGGTTCAGTCAGTTACGTGCGCGACCTGTCGGGCGCCGAGCCGCGCGTGTTGCGCGGCGCGATCGCCGTCGGACTGGCAGTGGACGAGTCGGCGCCCCTGCCGCAGGAAGGCGTGGTGGCCAACATCAACATGGCCAGCGTCGACTTCGACGCGTGGGGTGTTGTCCTGTCCCAGGCTTGGGGAACGGGATTGTCCGGACTCGATCCGCTTGCGGGGGCAGCGGGCAATGGCAACAACGCGGCACGCGCGTATCTGCCCAGCAGCATGGCCGTGCGCGCGCGCGAAATCACGGCGGGCGGGCGCAAATTGCGCAACGTGGTGATCGGAGGCTCCAGGGAGGGGACGGTCTGGCGCGCCAACCTCGATGCCGACGAGCTCGACGGTTATGTCGAGTACGCGCAGCCCACCGGATCGGGCGCGGGCCGTGTGTTTGCGCGCCTGTCCCGATTGACGCTGGCGCAAGCGGCGGCGGTCGAGGTGGAGGCGCTGCTCGACGATCAGCCGGCCAGCATTCCAGCGCTCGATATCGTCGTCGGCGACCTGGAGCTCAGAGGCAAGAAACTGGGCCGGATCGAGATCGAGGCGGTCAATCGGGCGATCGCCGCGCGCGACGGTGGGGTACGGGAGTGGCGCCTGAACAAGTTCGACGTCATCACACCCGAGGCGGTGTTCCGTGCCAACGGGAACTGGGCCGCACTCAATGCCCAGGGTCCGTCGGGTTCCGGTGCACCAGTGACCGGCAACCTCCGCGAGCCCAGGCGCACGGTCATGAACTTCCGGCTCGACATCAACGATTCGGGCGAACTGCTGACCCGTTTCGGCATGAAGGATGTGGTTCGGCGCGGAAAGGGTGTGATGGAGGGACAGGTGGCATGGGTCGGCTCGCCACTGACACTGGACTATCCCTCGCTCGGGGGCGCGTTCAGCATCAATGTCGAGAACGGCCAGTTCCTCAAAGCCGATCCGGGCCTGGCCAAGCTGCTTGGCGTGTTGAGCCTGCAGTCGTTGCCGAGGCGGTTGATCCTGGATTTTCGCGACGTGTTCACGGAGGGTTTCGCCTTTGACTTCTTTCGTGGTGACGTCAGGATCGAGCGCGGCATCGCCAGCTCGAACAACCTGCAGATGAAGGGGGTCAACGCGGCTGTGTTGATGGACGGCAAAGCCGACCTGTCGCGCGAAACGCAGGATATCCGGGTGGTCGTGGTGCCCGAAATCAACGCCGGCACGGCATCGCTGATCGCCACCGTGATCAACCCTGCGATCGGGCTCGGCTCGTTCCTGGCGCAACTGTTCCTGCGCCGTCCGGTGATCGAGGCCGCGACCCAGGAATTCCACGTGGACGGCAGCTGGGTCGATCCCAGGATCGTGCGGGTCGACCGCCGGTCTGGACCGACCGGTACCACGGCGCAGAATCCCGGTGCGTCGGCCGAACGCAAGGCCGCGGAGGTGCAATGAAACTGGCGACGGTACAGATGGTGTCGGGCACCTCGGTGGCGGCGAACCTCGCCACAGCGCGGGAGTTGTTGACGCAAGCCGCGCAGGCGGGTGCGGAGCTGGCTGTGCTGCCGGAGTATTTTTGCCTGCTCGGCCATCGCGACACCGACAAGCTGGCGGTACAGGAGGTGTTTGGCGCCGGGCCGATCCAGCAGTTTCTCGCTGACACGGCGCGTTCGCTGGGGTTGTGGATCGTGGGCGGTACGCTGCCTATCTGCAGCGACGATGCGCTGCCGGTGCCGGCTGTGCAGGACGGTCCGCCCAGTGTCGAGCGGGCCGGCGTGCCCACCCCGGTCGGGCGCAGGGTCTTCAACAGCGCGCTGGTATTTTCGCCAGCCGGCAGCTGTGTTCAGCGCTACGACAAGATGCACCTGTTCCGCTTCGACAATGGCCGCGAGCGGTACGACGAGTCGCGCGTGCTGCTGCCGGGCAACACGCCGGCCACTTTCGAATTGCCATCGCGGGACGGCCAGCAGTGGAAGATCGGCCTGAGCATTTGTTATGACCTGCGGTTTCCGGAAATCTACCGCGCTTACGCGGCCGCCGGCGTTGAACTGTTGCTGGTGCCCAGTGCATTCACCCACACCACCGGCATGGCGCACTGGGAAGTACTGCTGCGAGCGCGCGCCATTGAAAACCTGGCCTTCGTGGCGGCGCCGGCGCAGGGTGGTCTGCACGAAAACGGACGCCGCACCTGGGGCCACTCGATGCTGGTCGATCCGTGGGGCGTCGTTGTCAGCGAGCGCGCGCAAGGCATCGGGTTCGACATCGCGGAACTGGACAAAACGCGGCTGGCGCAGCTGCGCTCGCAGTTGCCCGCGCTGGAGCATCGCGTCTTGTGATGCGTTGGCCGCCGGCTCGCAGCGGCCGTGCCGCAGCCGGTGCGCGGCGCTGGTTCCTGTGGGCAACCCTGGTGGCGTTGATCACGGTTTTGCTCGTCATGCTCGTGTGGCTGGCGGGACGTTACGAAGCGGGCCTGGTGCAGGAACGGCTCGACAACGATGCCTCCGAGGCCGCGAGCGACATCCGCCGCGGCTTGCTGCGCAACGTGCAGGCATTGCAGGCGCTTCAGTCGCTGCACGGCGCGCAGCCTGAGCGCTGGGCGGCAGAGGCCAACAGGCTGTTGCGCGAGCACCGCGAGCTGCTGCGGGTCGAATTGCGTTCTCCGGGCCTGCTGGAGCTGGCGCATGTGGATACGGCAGCGCGGGCGCCGGTGTTCGACCGGCTCGGTCGCGGCAATGCGCGGCCGGACGTCGCGTCGGCGTGTGGCAATGCGCGCAGGGCCAGCGGGCCCGCCTATTCAGGCAGTTACTTCCTGCCGCAGAACGATGGCCTGGGACTGGAATTGATGGAGTTGTGCCTGCCATTGGTGGCAGGGGGCGAATTGACCGGGTATCTGGTCGCGACGTACTCGTTGAACGATGTCCTGACCGAACTGGTCGGCCGCCAGTTGGTACGCGACCGGAATGTGTCGTTCACCGAAGCCGACGGGACCCGTCTGGCTTTTCACGGGGTTGCGCGGCGCGTCAACCTGGCCTTTACATCTTCACAATTGCTGGACCTGCCCGGTCACACCATGGTCTTGCGCCTCGATAGCTGGCGTGGCACGCCTGACCTGTTCCCCAATTTCCTGGCCGCGATGGTGGCCTCGATGACGATCGCCCTGGCGTCTGTGTTGGTGCTGCTCGGGCGCGACGCGCGCCGCAGGCTGCGCGCCGAACACCAGCTGGCGGATGCCCTGGCCTTTCGCAAGGCGATGGAGGATTCGCTCGTGACCGGGCTGCGGGCACGTGATCTGCACGGGCGCACCACCTACGTGAACCCGGCGTTTTGCGAGATGGTCGGATTCAGCGCGCAGGAACTGCAGGGCCCGGCAGGCGCGGCGCCTTATTGGCCGCCCGAACTGGCGGACGCATACCGGCAGCGGCAGGCCGGGCGCCTGGCTGGCGCGGTGCCGCCTCGCGAAGGCTTCGAGTCGGTCTTCATGCGCAAGGATGGTTCACGTTTTCCGGTGCTGATCATCGAGGCGCCGCTGATCAATGCAGCGGGTGAGCAGACGGGATGGATGAGCGCCTTTCTCGACGTCAGCGAGCAGCGCCGGGTCGAGGAGTTGTCGCGCACGTCCCAGGAGCGGCTACAGGCCACGGCCCGCCTGGCGACGGTTGGCGAAATGGCGTCCCTGCTGAGCCATGAACTCAACCAGCCACTGGCCGCCATATCGAGCTACGCCACCGGCTCGCTCAACATGCTGCAGCAAGGCTGGCAGGCCGCCAGCGGTGCCGCCGCGCACGCCGGTCCGGACCCGGGGGCGGCCGGTAGCGCCACGGATGGCCTGCTCGAGGAGGCGATGCGCCACATCGTGGAACAGGCCCAGCGCGCGGGCAAGGTGATCAAGAGCGTGCACGACTTCGTGCGCCGCCGCGAGACGGCGCGCGAGGTGGTCGACCCGGCTGCGCTGCTTGAGGCGATCATGCCGCTGGTGCGCCTGCAGGCGCGCAAACTGGGGGTGCGGGTCGATGTGGTGTTGGAAGACAAGCTGCCCAGGATACGTTGCGACAGGACCATGGTGGAGCAGGTTTTGCTGAACCTCGCGCGCAACGGCATGCAGGCGATGGACGATCCCGCCGTGCATGACCGCGTGTTGCTGTTGCAGGTGAAACGCGCGTCGGCGAACGAGCGCACCTCCCACATCCAGGGCTGGCTCGAGTTTTCCGTCGCGGATTGCGGCCCGGGCATCGCCGACGACGTCGCCAGCAGGTTGTTCACCGCCTTCTTTACCACCAAGGCCGAAGGCATGGGCCTTGGTTTGAGCCTGTGCCGAACGGTGGTGGAGCAGCATGGCGGTTTTCTGGAGTTCAGGCCGAATTCCCCGCAGGGTACGGTTTTCCGCTTCACCCTGCCGGTCGACCCGGAGTGGCGGCAAGGGCCGGCCGCGGATGCGCCGGCAAACGGCTAGGATCGCCGCATGCAGCCGAGCGTCAACGCCACCGTTTTCATAGTCGATGACGACGCGAGCGTGCGCTCCGGGCTGTCGTGGTTGCTGCGGTCACGCCATTTGCCGAGCCAGTCGTTCGACAGTGCCGAGGCCTTCGACGCGATGCTGCATTCGGGTTGCACGCAGACGCAGCCTTGTTGCCTGCTGCTCGACGTACGTATGCCCGGCATGAGCGGGCTGGCCTTGTTCGAGAGCCTGGTGGCGCGTGGATTGTCCCGGAGCATGCCGGTGATCTTCCTGACCGGGCACGCCGACCTTGCGACGGCGGTGGACGCCGTCAAGCGCGGCGCCTTCGATTTCTGCGAAAAACCGGTTTCCGACAACGCGCTGGTGGACCGGATCGAGCAGGCGATCGGGCATTCCGGTCAGGTGCTTGAGCGGCTGGCCGAACGGCAGGTGGTGGGGCGCAAACTGGCGGAATTGACCGAGCGCGAGCGCGCCGTCATGTACCTGGTCGTGGAGGGGCTGCCCAACAAACTGATCGCGGACAAACTGGACATCAGCGTGCGTACGGTCGAGGTGCACCGGGCCCGGGTGTTCGACAAGATGGCAGTCAAATCGGCGGTTGAACTCGCCAATCTGCTGCAACTTCGATGACTCATCGTGGATCGCCGTCGACTGGCGGGGTACCGGCCGCACCGGTGCCCGCCGCGGGTTGCCGTGCCGGTTCGGCGTCCGGCGGTGCGGGCAGTTCGCCCTTGACCCGGCCCGAGAACATGGTCCACCAGACGATGAGCAGCAGCAGCACCAGCGCGCCGAATGCTTCGAGCAAGATCAGACCCATGAATCGACTCCTGTGGATGCTTGCCTTGGCCCTGGCCAGCGTGGTTATTGTAGGAACGCTTGCGGGTTGCGCCGGCAATGCGCCGCGCGTCGCGGCGCCAGCCACTGTGGCGACGCCACCAGCCGGCGGGTCGGCCGTGGGCGTTTTGCCCGAGGACACGGCGCCATTGCCACCGCCGGTGGTGCAGCCCAAGAGCCGTTGGGTGCCGGTGCGCTGGTCGGAACTGCCTGGTTTTGGCGAAGACGCCCTGCACGAGGCATGGAACGCATGGATCAAGAGTTGCGAGCGCCCGGGTGCGGTGTTTGCGCCGTTGTGCCCGGAGGTGCGGATCTTGAGCCTGGGTTCGGGCCAGCAACAGCGCGCATGGATGATGGAGCGCCTGCAGCCGTACCGGGTCGAGCCTCTGGGCGCCATGAGCGAGGGGCTGCTGACGGGTTATTTCGAGCCGGTGCTGGACGCCTCGCGCATACGCCTGCCCGACTTTGCGGTGCCGCTGTACCGTCCGCCTGCGGGCCTGGCCAGCCGCAAGCCGTGGTTCACCCGACAGGAAATCGACACGTTGCCCGAAGCTCGGGCGGCATTGCGTGGCCACGAGATCGCCTGGCTGGCCGACCCGCTGGACGCGCTGGTGCTGCAGATCCAGGGTTCAGGCCGTCTGCGCATGCTGGACCCGGACGGCGTGTCGCGGACGGTGCGCCTGGCGTTCGCGGCAACCAACGACCAGCCTTATGCGAGCGTGGGACGGTGGCTACTGGACCGCGGACAGGTGCGCGACGCCTCCTGGCCCGCGATCAAGAAATGGGCGGCGCAGAATCCGCAGCGGGTCAACGACATGTTGTGGAGCAATCCGCGCACGGTCTTCTTCCGGGAAGAGCCGATGACGGACCTAGAGGCCGGCTTCGGGCCGCGTGGCGCACAGGGTGTGCCGTTGACTCCCGGGCGCTCGATTGCGGTCGACCGCGACAGCATTCCGTACGGAACGCCGGTGTGGATTGCCTCCCGCGGGCCGACGCTGGAATTGCAGCGGCTGGTGCTGGCACAGGACACCGGCAGCGCCATCACGGGTGCGGTGCGCGCAGACTATTTCGCCGGCTGGGGGCCGCAGGCCGGCGAGCTCGCAGGCCGCCTGAAACAACCGCTGCAGCTTTGGGTGTTGTGGCCCAAGTGAGGCCTCGGGCTGCACGCCGGCGTCCCGCCATCGGCCGGCGCCCCGGGATCAAGCTGGCGCCGGTGTGGTCCGGCTGCGCAGCCGTTGCGCTGACGCGGTCCCGCGTTATGTGCCGAGGTGGTCCAGGGGCAAGGCGCTGTTGGCCTTGACCTCGCCCAGGGAAAAGCTGGTGTGCAGGTCTTTCACATTGGGCAGGTTGATCAGGCTACCCAGGGCGAAACGCGAAAAACTGTCCAGGTCCTGCGCAACCACCTGCAACTCGAAGGTGCCGGTTCCGCTGATGTAGTGGCACGACACCACCTCTGGCAGCTTTTTGATCGCGTCCTCCAGCAGCCGTGTGCCGTCGCCGGTGTTGCGCTCCGCATCGAGGCGGACAAAGGCCAACACGCCGAGCCCGATCTTGCGCCGGTTGATTTCGGCCCGGTAGCCGGTGATGAAGCCGCCTTCTTCCAGGGTGCGCACGCGGCGCCAGCACGGCGCCGCGCTCAGGCCCACACGCAGCGCAAGCTCTGTATTGGTCAACCGGCCGTCGGCCTGCAACTGATTCAGGATGGCGATGTCGAACTTATCTAATGTTTCCATCATTTTGTATTTTTAGCAATATTCTTTCAAATCATAGTCCAAAAGTGGCAAAGAAAGAAAAGACTTATCCGACCATCGGGCATACACTTTGCGCTGGATTTGCGTGCGCCTGTCCGCTAGGCCGCGCGCTGCGGGCCACCGACCCCCGGTGCCGCCTGCAACTCTTTTGGAGACACCCACGCCATGAACGCCCCGTTGCCCGAACACATTCGCAAAGCACTCGAGACGGTGACGCTGGACGACAAGTACTCGCTTGACTACGGCCGCGCCTTCATGAGTGGGGTGCAGGCGCTGGTGAAACTGCCGATGCTGCAGCGCCTGCGTGATTCGCAGGCGGGCAAGAACACGGCCGGATTTGTCAGCGGTTACCGCGGTTCCCCCCTTGGTGGTTACGACCAGGCGCTGGTCAAGGCGGCCAAGTACCTGCAGGCGCAGAACATCGTGTTTCAGCCCGGTGTCAATGAAGAGCTGGCCGCCACGGCCCTGTGGGGCACGCAGCAGTTGGGGTTTTCACCCGCGGGTACCAACCGCTTCGACGGCGTATTCGGCATCTGGTACGGCAAGGGTCCGGGCGTGGACCGGTGTTCCGATGTGTTCAAACATGCCAACATGGCGGGCACCACGCCCTGGGGCGGTGTGATTGCCGTAGCCGGCGACGACCACGTCGCCAAGAGCTCCACGGCCGCGCACCAGAGCGACCATATCTTCAAGGCCTGCGGTCTGCCGGTGTTCTTTCCGGCGGATGTTCAGGAGATCCTCGATATGGGCATCCATGCCTTTGCGATGAGCCGCTTCTCTGGCGTGTGGGCCGGCATGAAGACGATCCAGGAAATCGTGGAGTCGAGTTCGACCGCGATGATCGACCCCGAGCGGGTACAGATCAGGATTCCGACCGACTTTGCGATGCCGCCCGGTGGCGTGCACATCCGCTGGCCCGACCACGCACTGGACCAGGAGGCGCGCCTGTTTGATACCAAGTGGTATGCGGCGCTCGCGTACATCCGTGCCAACCGCCTGAACTACAACGCGATCGAAGGACCCAACGACCGCTTCGGCCTGATTGCCAGCGGCAAGGCCTACAACGACACGCGCCAGGCATTGATGGACCTGGGCCTGGACGACGCCACCTGCCAGAGGCTCGGAATCCGGCTGCACAAGGTGGGCGTGGTCTGGCCGCTGGAGGCACAACTCACTCGCGAGTTCGCCACCGGCCTGCAGGAAATCCTGGTGGTGGAAGAAAAGCGCCAGGTCATCGAATACCAGCTCAAGGAGGAGTTGTACAACTGGCGCGCCGACGTGCGGCCCAACATCTATGGCAAGTTCAACGAGGTCGAGGGAGATTTTTCGGGCGGCGAATGGTCGATTCCCAACCCGGCGGCGAATACGCTGCTGCGCGCCAATGCCGATCTGTCGCCCGCCATCATTGCGCGCGCGATCGCGCAGCGCGTGAAGAAGATGGGCCTCGACAGCGACATGGTGGCCCGCATCGACGCCCAGCTGGCGATTCTCGAGGCCAAGGAACGCGCCATGCAGGTGCTTGAACTCGGCGGCGTCAAGGGAGCCGAGCGGGCGCCATGGTTTTGCTCCGGCTGTCCGCACAACACCAGCACCAAGGTGCCCGAGGGCTCACGCGCGATGGCCGGCATCGGTTGCCATTTCATGGCCACCTGGATGGACCGCAGCACCGTGGGGTTTACCCAGATGGGTGGCGAAGGGGTTCCGTGGGTCGGGCAGCAGCCGTTCACAACCGACCAGCACATCTTCGCCAACCTCGGGGACGGAACCTATTTCCACAGCGGCCTGCTGGCAGTGCGCCAGAGCATTGCGGCGGGCGTCAACATCACCTACAAGATCCTGTACAACGACGCGGTCGCCATGACCGGCGGGCAGCAGGTGGGCGAACGCGCCGAAGGGCACTCCGTGGTGCAGATCGCACAATCCATGCGCGCCGAGGGCGCGACCAAGATCGTGGTGGTGACCGACGAGCCTGAAAAGTACGACGGCGTCAAGTTGGTCGAGGGCGTGGACGTGCTGCATCGCGATGCGCTGGACGCGGTGCAGCGCGAGTTTCGCGAAATCAAGGGCACGACCGTCATCATCTACGACCAGACCTGCGCCACCGAAAAACGCCGCCGGCGCAAGCGCGGCAGCATGGTCGACCCGGCCAAGCGCGTGGTCATCAATGAACTGGTGTGTGAAGGCTGCGGCGACTGCGGCGTGCAGTCCAACTGCCTGAGCGTGGAGCCGCTGGAGACCGAGTTCGGACGCAAGCGCCAGATCAACCAGTCCACCTGCAACAAGGACATGTCGTGCCTGAAGGGCTTTTGTCCGAGTTTCATTACGGTCGAGGGCGGGCAGCTCAAGAAGAAGGCCAAGGACAAGGCGCTGTCGCCGTTTGAACTCGGGGCCGTGCCCGAGCCTGCCATCACGCACGCAGATGATGGCAAAGGAGAGGTCTGGGGCATCGTCGTGGCGGGTGTCGGCGGTACCGGGGTGATCACGATTGGCCAACTGCTCGGCATGGCCGCCCATATCGAGGGCAAAGGCATAGTGACCCAGGACGCCGGCGGTCTGGCGCAAAAGGGCGGCGCGACCTGGAGCCACGTGCTGATCGGGGCCAACCAGCAAGACATCCGCACCACCCGTGTCGGCATGGCGGCGGCGGACCTCATCATCGGCTGCGACCCGATCGTGACGGCCGGCAAGGAGACCATGCTGCGCATGCGCGCGGGCCGCAC
>JANLQZ010000851.1:0-14108 GCA_031368125.1 Betaproteobacteria bacterium | reverse complement strand
GCCATATGTCCACCTGTTGCTTCTATTGCGCTTGTTTCTTGGATCCGTCGCCGGCCACCGTGCTCACACCGCGCAGGCGCAGCGCGTAACCGTCCGGATGGCGCAGGTCCGCTGTCTCCACGGCATCGGGCTTGCGGCTGTAGCGCGATGTCACCTGGGTGAGGGTCTTGAGGAAACGGGTCGTGCGCGCCAGGATTTCCGCGTCGCTGCCGCGTCCGAGTTCGATCACGGCGCCGGTGTCGAGGCGGGCGACCCAGCTGCCACGGCCGGTCAGGTCGAGCTGGTCGAGCGACAGGTCCATCGGCTCGAACAGCGGGTGCAGCGCGCTGAACATCGACAGCACCTGTGGTTCCTGGCCCTGCGGCCCGCTCAGGCGGGGCAGGTATTCGTGCTCCACCTCGCCCGCGTTGGCCTCGAATACCTCGCCGAAGGAGTTGAGCAGTCGCGCGTCGCCGTCCGCGCCCCAGTAGGCCACTGCCTGGTGTTCCTGCAGCACCACGCGCAGCCGGTTCGGAAATTCGCGCCGGACGACCGCCTGGCGCACCCACGGCACCGCCTCGAATGCCTGCCTGGCACGGGCCAGGTCCAGTGTCAGGAAGCTGCCACTGAGTTTGGGCACGGCATTGGCGCGCAGCGTCACGGCGTTGTTGTGCGTGACGTCCCCCGTGACCGTGACGCCACGGATCGCGAACAGGGCGTGGTTGGCGGCCCAGGCGGCCAGCGCCGCCAGCGCCAGCGCGCCGAACAGGATGAACAACGCGCTCGCAGTGGCGTTCATCAACCGCACGTCGAACGGCGGGCTGAACGCCTCGGTCATGCCGGTGCCCCTTGGCCGGCGACGGGTGGCGTCCTGCTGGCGGCCTGGTCCAGGCCGGCCATCTCCAGCAGTTGCAGGCACAGCGCCTCGTAGCTGATGCCGGCGGCACGGGCCGACATCGGTACCAGCGAGTGGCTGGTCATGCCGGGCGAGGTGTTGATTTCGAGCAGGTAGGGCGCACGCGACTGCGCGTCGATCATGACGTCGACGCGGCCCCAGCCCCGGCAGCCGAGCACGCGGTAGGCCTTGAGCGCCAGCGCCTGGATCACCACTTCTTCACCGGCGGGCAATCCGCTGGGCACCAGGTACTGCGTGTCGTCGGTGAAGTACTTGTTCTGGTAGTCGTAGTTGCCGGCCGGCGCCACGATGCGGATCACCGGCAGGGCGCGCGCATCGTCGGCGTTGCCGATCACCGGACAAGTCACTTCGTCGCCGGCGATGAATTGTTCGCACAACACGTCGGCATCCAGTTGCGCCGCCTGCTCCACGGCGTGTTGCATCTCGGAATAACCCTGTACCTTGAATACGCCGATCGACGAGCCCTCGCGTGCCGGCTTGACGATCAGCGGCAAACCGAGTTCATCCGGTACGCTGGTGACCTGCTGCGCGGTGATGCCTCGGCGCAACAACCGGTACTGCGGCGTGGGCAACCCTTCGGCCAACCAGACCCGCTTCGTCATCACCTTGTCGATGGCGATCGCGGACGCCATCACGCCCGAGCCGGTGTACGGTATGCCCAGCAACTCCAGCGCACCCTGCACCGTGCCGTCCTCGCCGAAGCGGCCATGCAGCGCGATGAAACAGCGGCTGAACCCGTCGCGGCGCAATTCACCCAGGTCGCGCTCGGCCGGGTCGAAGGCGTGGGCATCGACACCGCCGTTGCGCAGGGCCTGCAACACGCCCTGGCCCGACATCAGGGAGATTTCGCGCTCCGCCGACACCCCGCCCATCAGGACGGCGACCTTGCCGAAGTGCCGGCCCCCTTGCGTCCCGTGCTCTGGCACGGGCCGGGGCCCGTCACCATGTGTACTTCGCTGGACGTGCCCCAGCCCGAGGCTGCGGCCCTTCGCCCCGTCCGGGTCTGCGCCGGCAGACTCGGAGCCGCGGGGCTCAGCCCCGGGGGGGCGCGTTTCGCCTTGGGACGGCCCGGCGGCAAAACCGGTCTCGCCAATACCCGCGTTTGTGCTCATGCAGTCGCTCCTTGCCCGGCCAGTTCAAGCACCTTGGCCGGCACCGCGCCGATCGATCCGGCGCCCATGCACAACACCACGTCACCGGCGCGGGCGGTCTCGAGCAGGGTCTGCGGCAGCTCGCCGATATCGGCCACGAACACCGGTTCCACATGGCCGGCGACACGCAGGGCGCGGGCCAGCGCACGGCCGTCGGCGGCGACGATCGGTGGCTCGCCGGCCGCGTACACCTCGGTCAGCAGCACCACATCGGCCTGTCCGATCACCTTCGCGAAATCGTCGAAACAGTCGCGGGTGCGGGTGTAGCGGTGCGGCTGGAACACCAGCACCAGGCGCTGCTGCGGAAACGCGCCGCGGGCGGCAGCCAGCGTCGCGGCGATCTCGACCGGATGGTGGCCGTAATCCTCGATCAGCGTGAATGTTCCCCCCTGGCGCGCCGGCACTTCGCCGTGGCGCTGGAACCGCCGGCCGACACCCTTGAACTCGGCCAACGCCTTGAGCACAGCGGCATCCGGAACATTGAGCTCGACCGCAATGGCAATCGCCGACAGCGCATTGAGCACGTTGTGGCGGCCGGCCAGGTTCAGCATCACGTCCAGGTCAGGCAGGACGACACCGTTGCGGCGTTGCACAGTGAAGTGCATCTGTGCGCCGGCCGCTCGCACATTGATGGCGCGCACCTGCGCGTCTTCGGCAAAACCGTAGCTGGTGATCGGACAGGAGACCTGGGGCACGATGTCGCGCACCGACGGATCGTCGGTACAAAGAATGGCGGTGCCGTAGAACGGCATGCGGTGCAGGAAGTCGACGAACGCCGATTTCAGCCGGTTGAAGTCGTGCCCGTAGGTCTCCATGTGGTCGGCGTCGATATTGGTCACGACCGCCATGATCGGCAGCAGATTCAGGAACGAGGCGTCCGATTCGTCGGCCTCCACCACGATGTAGTCGCCGCTGCCCAGGCGGGCGTTGGCGCCGGCGCTGTTGAGGCGTCCGCCGATCACGAAGGTCGGGTCCAGCCCGGCTTCGGCCAGCACGCTCGCCACCAGGCTGGTGGTGGTTGTCTTGCCGTGGGTGCCGGCGATCGCGATGCCTTGTTTCAGGCGCATCAGTTCGGCCAGCATCAGCGCGCGCGGAACCACCGGGATGCGTTTGCGCCGGGCTTCCAGCACCTCGGCGTTGTCGGCGTGGACAGCGGTGGACGTGACCACCGCGTCGGCGCCGTCTACGTTGGCCGCGTCGTGGCCGGCGAAGACCCGGATCCCCAGTTCGCCCAGGCGGCTCAGCGTGGGACTGGCGGAAAGATCGGAACCCGAGATGGTGTAGCCCAGGTTGAACAGCACCTCGGCGATACCCGACATGCCGGAGCCGCCGATGCCGACGAAGTGGATGTGTTTGACCGCGTGTTTCATTCAGGGCCTGTCGGCATCGGTGGGTCGTGCCAGTTCCTCGCAAGCCGCGACCATGTCCGCCGTGGCCCCGGTCTTTTCCAGTTTCCGGGCGGCTACGGCGCAGGCCAGTAATTCCTCGCGGGTGGCTTGCTGCAGCAGCTGGGCCAGCCGCTCGGGCGTCAGGCCGCTTTGCGGCAGCAGCCAGCCAGCGCCGCGGTCGACCAGAAAACGCGCGTTGCGGGTCTGGTGGTCGTCGACCGCCGACGGAAACGGCACGAACAGGGCAGCCACGCCGATCGCCGCGAGTTCGGTCACGGTGCTGGCGCCGGCGCGGCAGATCACCAGGTCGGCGTCGGCAAAGGCCTGCGCCGTATCGTCGATGAAGGGCGTCAACTCGGCCTCGACACCGGCTGCCGCATAACCGGCGCGCAGCGCCTCGATCTGTGTTGCGCCGCTCTGGTGGATCACGCTGGGTCGCTGCGCGCGCGGGATCAAGGCAAGCGCGCGCGGCACGGCGTCGTTGAGCGCCCGCGCGCCCAGGCTGCCGCCGACCACCAGCACCTGCAGCGGGCCGCTGCGGCGCGCGAAACGCTGTTCCGGGGTCGGCTGGCCGACAAAGGCCGCGCGCAACGGGTTGCCGATCCAGCGCGCCTTGGCCAGCACGTCTGGAAACGCGGTGAACACCCGATCGGCGATGTGCGCCAGCACCTGGTTGGCCATGCCGGCGACCGAGTTCTGTTCGTGCAGCACCAGCGGTTTGCCCAGCAGCACACTCATCATGCCGGCCGGAAAGGTGATGTACCCGCCCAGGCCGATCACCACGTGCGGCCGCACCCGGCGCAATACCCGGATGCTTTGCCAGAACGCGCGCAACAGCCGCACCGGCAGCAGCGCCAGCGTCAGCGCCCCTTTTCCGCGCACGCCGGAGAAATCCAGTGCTTCGAAGGCGAAGCCCTGCTTGGGCACGAGCTGGCTTTCCATGCTCGGGGCTGTCGCGCTGCCCTTGCCGCCGAGCCAGCAAACGCTCCAGCCGTGGTTGCGCAGCGCATCGGCAAGCGCCAGACCGGGAAAGATATGGCCACCGGTGCCGCCAGCCATGACAAGGGCTCGCCGGGGCTGGTTCATGACCGTCCCCCGTGCATCAGCTGGCGGCTTTCGATGTCGATGCGCAGCACGACCGCGATCGCGACCAGGTTGACCAGGATCGCCGAGCCGCCGAAACTCATCAGCGGCAGCGTCAGGCCCTTGGTCGGCAGCGCCCCCAGGTTGACGCCCATGTTGATGAAGGCCTGGAAACCCATCCAGATGCCGACGCCTTGCGCCACCAGCCCGGCAAACACGCGGTCCAGCGCGATCGCCTGGCGCCCGATATGGATCATGCGCCGGGTCAGCCACAGGAACAGGCAGATCACGCACAACACGCCCACCAGGCCGAATTCCTCACCGATGACGGCCAGCAGGAAGTCGGTATGGGCCTCCGGCAGCCAGTGCAGCTTCTCGACGCTGCCGCCCAAACCGACGCCGAATATCTCGCCGCGCCCGATCGCGATCAGCGCATGCGACAGCTGGTAACCCTTGCCCAGCGCGTGTTTCTCGCTCCACGGGTCGAGGTAGGCGAAGATGCGTTCACGCCGCCAGTCGGACAGCGCGATCATCAGGCCGAAGGCCACCACCAGGATGGCGGCGATCAGGAAGAACATGCGCGCATTGACGCCGCCGAGGAACAGAATGCCCATCGCGATCACCGCGATCACCATGAAGGCGCCCATGTCCGGCTCGGCCAGCAGCAACAGGCCCACGACGGCCACCGCCAGGCCCATCGGCATCACGGCGCGGAAGAACCGCTCCTTGACGTCCATCTTGCGCACCATGTAGTCGGATGCGTACAGCAGCACCGCGAACTTGGCCAGTTCCGAGGGCTGGAACGTGATCGGCCCGATCGACAGCCAGCGCCGGGCACCGTTGACGTCTTTGCCCAACGGCGGGATCAGTACCGCGATCAGCAGCACCAACGAGGCCACGAACAGCCATGGCGCGAGTTTTTCCCAGGTCGCCACCGGAATCTGGAACGCGATCAGCGCGACGACAAAGGAGATCGCCAGCCACATCATGTGGCGCAGCAGGAAATGGGTGTGGGTGTAACGCGCAAACCTGGGGTTGTCGGGCATCGCGATCGACGCCGAGTAGACCATCACCAGGCCCCATGCCAGCAATGCCACCGTGACCCACACCAGCACCTGGTCGAAACTTGCCAGGCGCATCGGCGCAGCCGACATGGCGTTGCGCCGGCCCGCACCCAGGCGCACCGGCAGGTGCTCGGGGGCGGCCAGCGACAGGGCTGCGATCCAGCCGCCGATGCGTTGCAGCACGCCGGTCATCAGGCATCCTCCATGCTGCGCATTGCGGAATTCGCCCTTGGGAACGGCCCGGCGGCGCTCATGCCGCGCCCTCCAGCGGCACGCCGTGCGCCTGCGCCAGCGCCAGCGCCTGCACGGCGTCGCCGAAGACCCGGGCACGGTGCAGGTAGTTGTCGAACATGTCCAGGCTGGCACAGGCCGGCGACAGCAGCACCGCGTCACCTGCACGCGCACGCGCGGCGGCCTGCGCCACCGCCTCCTGCAGGCTGTCGGCCTGGACGAATTCCACACCGGTGCCGTGCAGGGCGCTTCGGATCAGGGCCGCATCGCGGCCGATCAGTACCACGGCACGCGCAAACTGCGCCACCGGCGCGGCCAGCGGAGAAAAATCCTGGCCCTTGCCGTCGCCGCCCAGGATCACCACCAGCCGGCGTTCGGCACCCAGGCCGCCGAGCGCGGCCACCGTGGCGCCGACATTGGTGCCTTTGCTGTCGTCGAAGTACTCCACGTCCGCCACCACGCCGATGGACTGCACGCGGTGCGGTTCTCCGCGGTATTCGCGCAGGCCGTACAGCACCGGCGCCAGCGCGCAGCCGGCCGCGGCGGCCAGCGCGAGCGCCGCCAGCGCGTTGACCGCATTGTGGCGACCCCGGATGCGTAATGCCTCGGCCGGTATCAGGCGCTGGATGTGCAACTCCTCGGCGTTCTGCCCCTTGCGCGGCTTGTAGGTCGGGTCGGCTTCCATGGCGCGCACCAGCCAGGCCATGCCGTTCACCTGTTCGATGCCGAAATCACCGGCGCGCCGGGGCAGGCCCGCGCCAAAGCTGACATGCGCACGCTGGGGCTTGCCCTTGGCCGGCGCGGCCAGCATGGCCAGCACCAGCGGGTCGTCGCGGTTGAGCACCATCAGCGCGTGTTGCCCGAAGACCCGCGCCTTGGCCTGTGCATAAGCGGCCATGTCGCCATGCCAGTCCAGGTGGTCCTGAGTGAGGTTGAGCACACTGGCCGCAGTGGGTTCGAACGCTGCCGGCGCGCTGCCCGGGGCCGCGTCGGCGAGCTGGAAACTGGACAGCTCCAGCACCCATACCTCGGGCAATGTCGCGGCGTCCAGCCGCTGCGTCAGGGTGTCGAGCAAAGTCGGACCGATGTTGCCGGCCACGGCCACCGATTTGCCGGCGCGCTCGACCAGTTGCCCGGTCAGGGCGGTGACCGTGGTCTTGCCGTTGGTGCCGGTGATGGCCAGCAGCTTGGGTGCATAGTCCTGCGCCACGCGCAGCGTCTCGAGCGCCTGGGCGAACAGGTCGAGCTCACCCCAGACCGGTATGCCGCGCGCGTGCGCGGAGCTGGCAATTTCGGCCACCTGCGCCGGCGACAGCCCGGGGCTCTTGAGCACCAGAGCCGCGCCAGCGCCGTCGAGCAGCGCGGCGTCGAGCGCGGCGCAAACGAAACGCGCGCCCGGCAACTGAGCGCGCAAGCACTCCAGCTGCGGCGGGGCCGCGCGGGTGTCGGCCACCGTGACCTGAGCGCCTGCGCGCGTGCACCAGCGCGCCATCGCCAGCCCGGAAGCACCGAGCCCCAGGATCAGCACGGAAGAGTGTTGCAGCGCGAACATGGTGGTCGACTTCAGCGCAGTTTCAGGGTCGACAGCCCGACCAGGCACAGCAGCATCGTGATGATCCAGAACCGGACCACGACCTGCGTTTCCTTCCAGCCACTTTTCTCGAAGTGGTGGTGCAGCGGCGCCATGCGCAGCAGCCGGCGGCCTTCGCCGAACCTGCGCCGCGTGTACTTGAAGTAGGTGACCTGCAGCATCACCGACAACGCCTCGGCGACAAAAATGCCACCCATGATGGCCAGCACGATTTCCTGGCGCACGATGACGGCGATCGTGCCCAGCGCGCCCCCGAGCGCCAGGGCGCCGACGTCGCCCATGAACACCTGCGCCGGATGGGTGTTGAACCACAGGAACGCCAGGCCGGCACCGGCCATCGCCGAGCAGAAGATCAGCAGTTCGCCGGAACCGGGGATATGCGGCAGGAACAGGTATTTCGAGAACACCGCGCTGCCCGTCACGTAGGCAAACACGCCCAGCGACGATCCGACCATCACCACCGGCATGATCGCCAGTCCGTCCAGCCCGTCGGTCAGGTTGACCGCGTTGCTGGACCCCACGATGACGAGGTAGGTCAGCACCACGAAGCCCAGCACGCCAAGTGGATAACTTATTTCCTTGAAGAACGGCAGCTGCAGCCCGGCCTTTGGCGGCAGGCTGAGGTCGAAACCCGACTGCACCCACTTGAAGAACAGCTCCAGCACGCGCATGTTGGAGTTCTCCGAAATGCTGAACACCAGGTACAGCGCGGCCACCAGGCCGATCACGGACTGCCAGAAGTACTTTTCGCGCGAGCGCATGCCCTCCGGGTCCTTGTGCACCACCTTGCGCCAGTCGTCGACCCAGCCGATGGCACCGAATCCCAGCGTCACCACCAGCACGATCCAGACGAAACGGTTGGTCAGGTCGAACCACAACAGGGTGGACAACGTGATGCACAGCAGTATCAGCACGCCGCCCATGGTGGGCGTGCCGCCCTTGCTGATATGCGACTGCATGCCGTAGCCACGCACCGGCTGGCCGATCTTGAGTTCGGCCAGGTGGCGGATCACGAACGGTCCGGCCATGAGGCCCATCAACAGCGCGGTGAGTGCGGCCATGACGGCGCGAAAGGTCAGGTACTGGAACACCCGGAAGAATCCGAGCTCGGGAGACAGCGTCTGCAGCCACTGCGCCAGGTTCAGCAGCATGGCGCATCCCCGGCTTTTTCCAGGCCCTGTGGCGGGCGCGGGGCGAGGGCTTCCACGAGCCGCTCCATCTGCATGAAACGCGAACCCTTGACCAGCACGCTCGCGAAGCCGGGCAGGGCGGCCCTGGTTGCAGCGACCAGCCCTGGCATGTCGCCGAAGTGGCGCGCACCGCTGAACTGCCGCGCCGCCGCGGCCGCCAGCCCACCCAGGGTGAACAGCGATTCGATGCCCAGCGCGCGCGCCTGTCGCCCGGCCTGGGCATGGAACTGCTCGCCCTGGTCTCCGACCTCGGCCATGTCGCCCAGCACCATCAGTCGCGGTGCCGGCAACGAGGCCAGCAGCACCAGCGCGGCTTGCACCGAGTCCGGGTTCGCGTTGTAGCTGTCGTCCACCAGCGTGCACGGCCTGCCGGCGACGGTCAATGCCATCGTCCGTGAACGTCCCTTGACCGGTTCGAATGTTTCCAGCCCGCGCCGTATGTCGGCCAGACCAACCCCTGCCGCCAGAGCACAGGCGGTCGCCGCCAGGGCGTTGTGCACGTTGTGCAGGCCCGCCACGCGCAGCGCGAACCCGAAGGCACCCGCCGGTGTGTGCGCCTGCACCTGCCAGGCGCCATCGGTCCAGGCCGGTGCTTCGCAGTGGACGTCGGCCGGCGCCGCGCCGGGTTCCGGGGGGCCCGGGTGGATCGCAAATGTCATTTTTGGCCGCGTCGACGCAAGCCGGCGCCACAACCCGGCGTAGGCGTCGTTATGCGGAAAGACGGCGACGCCGGCCGGCGGCAGCGCGCTGATGACCGCGCCGTTCTCGTGCGCCACCGCTTCCACGGTGGCCATGAATTCGAGATGCTCGCGTTGCGCGTTGTTCACCAGCGCCACGGTCGGCCTGGCCATTGCCGCGAGCCGGGCGATCTCGCCCGGATGGTTCATGCCCAGTTCGAGCACCGCGATCTGGTGCTCCGCACGCAGGCGCAGCAGCGTCAGCGGCACGCCGATGTCGTTGTTGAAGTTGCCCAGCGTGGCCAGCATCGCCGCCGGCCTGTAGGCGTGCAGGATCGAGGCCAGCATCTGTGTCACCGTGGTCTTGCCGCTGGAGCCCGCCACCGCTATCAGCGGCAAGTCGAACCGGGCCCGCCATGCGGCGCCCAGCGCGCCCAGCGCCTGCCGGGTGTCGCTCACCTCGATGCCCGGCAAACCGGCGGCGGCCAACCCGGTGCCGGGGTGGCACACGGCCGCCACCGCACCACGTTCCCTGGCCTGCGCCAGGAACTGGTTGCCGTCGTAGCGCTCGCCCTTGAGGGCGACGAACAGGTCGCCCGGCTTCAGGCTGCGCGTGTCGGTATGCACCCGGTCGATTGCCACGGCCATGTCCCCGACCGGTATGCCGCCCGGAAGGTATGACAGGGCTTGACGCAGGTCCATCATGCGGGTGATGCCGGTACGCCGTGGCACGAACTCGGCGCGCGCCAGTCGGCGAGCGCCGCGCGGACCTGCTCCAGGTCCGAAAAAGGCACCCGTTCGCCGGCCACTTCCTGGTACGCCTCGTGGCCTTTGCCGGCCACCAGCACCACGTCCTTGCTGGTGGCGTGTTGCAGCGTCTGCGCAATTGCGAGCGCGCGGTCGACCTGCTGGCTGATCGCCGGCCGACCGGCCAGTGGGGCCATGATCTGGTCGATGATGCCTTGCGGGTCTTCGTTGCGCGGGTTGTCGCTGGTCACCACCACCTGGTCCGCGCCATTTGCGGCGGCGACCCCCATCAGTGGGCGCTTGCCCGGATCGCGGTTGCCGCCGCATCCGAACACGCACCAGAGTTGGCCGCCGCGTTGCCCGGTCAGGGGCCGCAGTGCCTGCAGCGCCTTTTCCAGCGCGTCGGGGGTATGGGCATAGTCCACCGCCACCAGCGGTTTTCCCGGCGCGTCTACCCACTGCATGCGCCCCGGCACTGGCGCCAGCGCGCGGCACGCAGCCACGGCCTGGTCGAGCGGAACATGCAGCGAACGCATCGCGGCGATCACGCCCAACAGGTTGGAAACGTTGTACTGGCCGACGGCGCGGGTCTCGAGCCGGTGCTGCGTGTCGCCTTCGATGACGTCGAAGGCCAATTTGCCACCGGCTTGGCTGGTGTCGCCGGCGCGCAGCCTGGCCGCAGCCCGCGCGGAGATCGTCCAGATGTCCAGTCCGCTGTGCTCCAGCGCCCGGACCAGTTCCACACCTTTCGGGTCGTCGATGTTGACCACGGCGGCCCGCAGGCCCGGCCACCTGAACAGCCGGGCCTTGGCCCGCCAGTACGCGGCCATGCTGCCGTGGTAGTCGAGGTGGTCCTGGGTGAAGTTGGTGAAGATCGCCGTGCGCACCAGCGTGCCGTCGAGCCGGTGGTCGTCGATACCGATCGACGATGCTTCGAGCGCACAGGCGCGCACGCCGGCGTCGGCGAAGCGGCGCAGGCTGGCCTGCAGCAACACCGGGTCGGGGGTGGTCAGTCCGGTCGCCAGCAAGTCGGCCGGCAGCGATTCGTCGTCGGCGGCGCTGGCGGCGGGTGGCCGGCCCACACCCAGTGTTCCGACCATGGCGCACGGCAGCGCCGGACGCAGTTCCGTGCTCGACAGGGCCTGCGCCAGCCACCACACGGTGGATGTCTTGCCATTGGTGCCGGTCACGGCCACCACATCGAGTTGTTGCGAGGGCTGGCCGAAGAAATCGGTCGCCACCAGGGCGCTCGCGGCCTTCAGGCCGGCGTAGGTGGCGATGCGCTCGCCTTCGAAATGGTAGGCATCGGCACCGGCGCGTTCCACCAGGCACGCCGCCACCCCGAGCGCCAGGGCGCCGCCCACATGGGCGCGGGCGTCCACCGCCGCTCCCGGCCAGGCGATAAATCCATCACCCGGCGCGAGCTTGCGGCTGTCGGTCTGCAGTGTGCCCCGGACGTGCTGGCGCAGCCACGACGCGGCTTCGCTCGGCGTGTGCAGTTCGCGCATCACAGGCTTTCCTCGACCGCCGTGACGATCTGCGGCTTGACGGCCATGTCGGGCGCCACCCCCAGCATGCGCAGCGTCTGCTGCACCGTTTCGCTGAATACCGGGGCGGCGACGTCACCACCGAAATACTTCCCGTTGCTGGGCTCGTCGATCATCACCGCCACCACGATGCGCGGTTTGTCCACCGGCGCGATCCCGACGAAGACGCCGCGGTACTTCTTCTCCGCGTACCCCTTGCCTTCCTGCTTGTAGGCGGTTCCGGTCTTGCCACCAACCGAGTAACCGATGGTTTGCGCCTTGGGCGCCGTTCCGCCTGGCCCGGTCACCATGTGCAGCATGTTCAGGACCGCGTTGGCATGCTGCGGGTCGATCACGCGCACGCCGGCCGTCGGTTGCCCGGCCTTGAGCATCGTCACCGGCACCAGTTCGCCATCGCGTGCAAACACCGTGTAGGCGTGGGCCAGCTGGAACAGGCTGACCGACAGCCCGTAGCCGTAACTCATGGTCGCCTGCTCGATCGGGCGCCAGGTCTTGAATGCGCGCAGGCGCCCGCTCACGGCGCCCGGAAACGTCAGGTTGGGTTTTTGGCCGAATCCGACCTGGCTGAACATCTCCCACATTTGCCGCGGCTCCATGCGCATGGCAATCTTCACCGTGCCGACGTTGCTGGATTTCTGGATCACCTGGTTGACCGTCAGCAGGCCCTGGGGATGGGCGTCGCTGATGGTCGAACTGCCGATCATCAACCGCCCGGGGGCGGTCTGGATCGGGGTCTCGGGCGTGATCAGACCCCGTTCGAGCGCCAGCGCGATCACCAGAGGTTTCATCGTCGAGCCCGGCTCGAAGGTGTCCGTCAGCGCCCGGTTGCGCAACTGTGCGCCGCTGAGGTTCTGTCGCCTGGCCGGCGAGTAGCTCGGGAAATTGGCCAGCGCGAGGACCTCGCCGGTGACCACGTCGAGCACCACGACGCTGCCCGCCTTGGCCTTGTTCTGCAGCACGGCATCGCGCAGCTTCTGGTAGGCGAAGAACTGGACCTTGCTGTCGATGCTGAGTTGCAGGTCGCGCCCGTCCACCGGGGGAATTTCCTCGCCCACCGCCTCGACCACCTGACCGAGCCGGTCCTTGATGACCCGGCGCGAGCCGGCGCGGCCCGCCAGTTCCTTGTCGAAGGTCAGCTCGACGCCTTCCTGTCCGATGTCTTCGACGTTGGTGAAACCGACCACGTGCGCGGCCGCCTCGCCTTCGGGATACTGGCGCTTGTACTCCTTGCGCTGGTAGATGCCCTTCATGCCGAGCGCCGCGATTTGTTGCGCCACCGGTTCGTCCACCTGGCGCTTGAGCCACACAAAGGTCTTGTCTTCATCGGCGAGTTTGCGGTTCAGCTCGGCCAGCGGCAACTCCAGCAGGCGGGCGAGCTGCTTGAGCTGGTCTTCATCACGCGGCACGTCCTCGGGGATGGCCCAGATGCTCGGGGCCGGGACGCTCGAAGCAAGAATCAGCCCGTTGCGGTCGATGATGCGTCCGCGATTGGCCGGCAACGCGAGCGTGCGCGCGAAACGCACCTCGCCCTGGCGCTGGTAGAAGTCGTTGGCCAGGACCTGGATGTGGACGGCCCGGCCCGCCAGCCCCAGAAAGCTGGCGGCCACGGCGGCCACCACGAACTTGCTGCGCCACACTGGTGTGCGGCTGGCCAGCAACGGGCTGGATGTGTAGGGAATGCCGCGGCTCACCGGATTCGCCCCGCTGACATGCGTGTATCGCGCGCTGGCGCCGCGCCGGGGGCATCGGCCCCGGGCGCGGTTGCATCGGAGTAGGTCGCGTAATGCGTGATGGCCGGCGACGCGGAGCGCATCTGCAGCTGTTCCTTGGCCAGTTTTTCGACCCGCAGCGGCGTCGCCTGGGCGCGTTTTTCGACCTGCAGGCGTTCGTTCTCCAGCTCCAGCCGGTGCGCCTCGGAAACCGCCCGGTCGAGCTCGGTGAACAGGCGGCGCGATCCGTACTGCACGTTGACCAGGTACAAGGCGCTCGCGAGCACTGCGAGCAGAAGAACCAGGTTGAGTCGCGTCATGGCGCCAGGCCCGCCTGGACTGCAGCACCGACGAACGGCCGATCGGTGGGCACGGTGGTGCGGTCGAGCCGCGCGCCGCGGCGCGCGCTGCCGGCAGGGCACGGCTGCGTCATGTGTTGATCCTTCGCGCCACGCGCATGACGGCGCTGCGCGAGCGCGGATTGGCGGCCACCTCGGCGGCGGACGGCTTGACCCGCCCCAGCGCCTGCAGGCGCATCAACTTGGGCGGGGCAAACGGCGCGCGCCGGTCAAACTGCTCGCGCGCGTGGCTGGCAATAAACTGTTTGACAATCCGGTCTTCGAGTGAGTGGAAGCTGATCACGACCAACAGGCCTTGGGGTTGCAGTACATCGATGCTCGCGGTCAGGGCTGCCTGCAGCGCTTCAAGCTCGGCGTTGATGAAAATCCGAAAAGCCTGAAATGTGCGCGTTGCAGGGTTCTGGCCCGGCTCGCGGGTTTTGACCGTGTCAGCCACGAGCTGGGCCAGTTCGGTGGTGGTTGAAATTGGGCCCCGT
>JANLQZ010000819.1:0-1688 GCA_031368125.1 Betaproteobacteria bacterium | reverse complement strand
TGCGCCGTGGTCGTGGAGCGCACGTGGATGCGGCCCAGGTCCTCCGCCCGCGCGCGGTACGGCGCGTCGGCCTGCATGGTGACGCGGTAGGTGCGCCCGGCCTGGTTGAAGTCGTTGACATACAGCGAGCCCATCTGCGCCTGCAGCGCGGCGAACACGTCGCCCACCGGCACACCCAGCGCAAGCGCCTTCTCGCGGTCCACGTCGACCCGCAACTGCGGCACGGTCGGGCGGAAGAAGCTCTGCGCCGGCGCGAGTTCGGGCCGCTGGGCCAGCGCCGCCATGAACACCTGTGTCACCTGCGCCAGGCGTTGCGGGTCGGCGTCGCCGCGGCCCTGCACATACACCTCGAAGCCGCCGGCCTGGCCCAGGCCCAGTATCGGCGGCGGATTGAACGCAAACGCGATGCCGTCGCCCAGGGCCGTGAAACCGATGCCGCTGACCTGCTGGGCCAGCTGGGTCGAGCTCTGCCGGCGCTCCTGCCAGGGCTTCATGGGGATGAAGATGGTGGCAGCACTGCTCTTGCTGCCACCGCCGATCAGGTCGAAGCCGTTGACGATGAACACGTTCGAGATCGCCTGGTTGTCCTTGAGCATCAGGCGCAATTGCTCGGTGGTGCGGCTGGTGCGCTCGAGCGTGGCGCCGTCGGGCAACTGCGCCGCGGCGATGATGAACCCCTGGTCTTCGGGCGGCACGAAACTGGTCGGAATACGCGCCAGCAACACCGCTACACCAACCAGCACCAGCGCGAACAACCCGAGCGCCACCAGGCGGTGCCACAACGCCAGGTGGACCGCGCCCAGGAAATGCCGCGTGATCCAGCCGAAGGCCCGGTTGAAGGGCTTGAACAGGCGCTCGCCGACCGGGCTGTGCCCGGGCTTGAGCAGCACCGCGCACAACGCGGGTGTGAGCGTGAGCGCCACCACGCCCGACAGGACGACAGCGACCGTCACTGTGACCGCGAACTGCCGGTACAGCTGGCCCGCGATGCCACCCAGGAAGGCCACCGGGATGAACACCGCACACAACACCAGCACGATGCCGATCACCGCGCCTTGCACCTCGCGCATGGCTTCGATCGCCGCGTCGAACGGCGCCATGTGCTGCTCGCGCATCAGGCGCTCGACGTTCTCCAACACCACGATCGCGTCGTCCACCACGATGCCGATGGCCAGCACCATGGCGAACAGGGTCAGCGTGTTGATCGAGAAACCGAACAGGTACAGGCCGGCGAAGGTGCCGATCAGCGACACCGGCACCGCGAGCATCGGGATCAGCGTGGCGCGCCAGGTCTGCAGGAACACGAACACCACCGCCAGCACGATCAGCGCGGCCTCGACGATGGTGGTCAGCACCTCCTTGATCGACGCCGAGACAAACAGCGTCGTGTCGTAGGGGATCAGGTAGTCGACCCCGCCCGGAAAACGCTCGCGCTTGAGTTCGGCCATCTTCGACTTCACCGCGGCGGCCACGTCGAGCGCGTTCGCGCCCGACGCGAGCAACACCGCCAGGGCCAGCGCCGGCTGGCCATTGACGCTGTTGCTGGCGTCGTAACTCTGCGCGCCGAGCTCGACCCGCGCGACATCCTTGAGCCGCAACACGCCGGCCGGACCACCCGAACGCAGCACGATGTCGCCGAAGGCCTCGGCCTCGACCAGGCGCCCGCGCGCGGTCACGGTGTACTCGAG
>JANLQZ010000805.1:0-4578 GCA_031368125.1 Betaproteobacteria bacterium | reverse complement strand
TGCCCGACCACTACGCCGCCGGTTTCGTCCGGGCCGGACAGATGCGCGCGTTGAACGCGGCGCTGTTTCGTTACCTGTGCCATTTTCTCGGCATCCTGCGGCGTTCACCCGAACCGTCGCGCGCCGCGCGGGTGTTCCAGGCCTGCCTGGTGCAGGCGCATACGGCCTGAAACGCGCGCAGGCGCGCAGCCCGGCGGAGATACGGGTAAGTCCTGCCTTCGATCCGGGCGCGCCGGCGTATGCTCGTTGACGCAGTGCCGTCACATGCCCGTCTTGTGCCGATGTGAGACTGGCACGGTCAAGCAAGAATCACCCTACTTGAAGAGGAATCCACACCATGTTCAAACCAACCATCCGCAGCCTGATGCTGGGCGCGGCGGCGCTCGCCGTGTCGGCATTGATGGCGGTTCCGGCGCTCGCCCAGAAGACCAAGCTCACCGTCTACTCGGCGCTGGAAAATGACCAGCTCGGTCCGTACAAGCAGGCCTTCGAGGCCGATAACCCGGATGTCGAGATCGCGTGGGTCCGGGATTCCACGGGTGTGATCACGGCGCGCGTGCTGGCGGAAAAAGACAATCCGCGCGCCGATGTCATCTGGGGCCTGGGCGCGTCGAGCATTGCGCTGTTCGATTCGATGGACATGCTGCAGCCCTACACGCCGAAGGGCGCCGACCAGATCAAGCCGGCTTTCAGGAGCAGCAAGAACCCTACCACCTGGACCGGCATGGACGCCTGGCTGGCCGTGATGTGCTACAACACCGTGGAAGGCCCCAAGAAGAACCTGCCCAAGCCGGTATCCTGGGCCGATCTCGGTAACCCGGTCTACAAGGATTCAATCGTCATGCCCAACCCGGCGTCGTCGGGCACCGGCTACCAGGCGGTCTATGCCTGGATCCAGATCATGGGCGAACAGGGTGCCTGGGAATTCATGGACAAGCTGCACCAGAACATCGCGGTCTACACCCACTCGGGCTCGGCGCCGTGCGTGCAGGCCGCCAAGGGCGAGCGCGCTATCGGTATCGGCTTCGACATGCGTGGCGCCAGGGAAAAGACCGCCGGCGCCCCGATCGACATCATCCTGGCCAAGGAAGGCGCTCCGTGGGACATGGAGGCCACCGCGATCGTCAAGGGCACCAAGAACATGGCTGCCGCCCAGAAGCTGGCGGACTTCGCGGTGAGCAAGAAGGCCTACGAGTTGTATGGCAAGTACTACGCCATCGTGGGTTTTCCCGGCATGAACCCGGCGCCGCCGAACTACCCGCCGAGCGCCGATGCCGCCATGGTGAAGATCGACCTGGCCAAGATGGGCAACGACCGCGCAAAGATCCTGGCCGAGTGGACCAAGCGCTACGACGGCAAGTCGGCTCCGAAATAAGGGCGCGCTGGAACACCGACAGATGTGGTGCGGCGCGGATCGCTGGCCCATGCGCCAGTGACCAGCCGCACCCGTTTCCATGCCAGAAGCCACGCCCCAGGCGCCCACGCCGCCGTACCTGCGCATCGAACGGCTGAAAAAGCAGTTCGGCAGCTTCTTTGCCCTGAAGGACATCTCGCTGGAAATATTTCCGGGCGAGTTCGTGTGTTTCCTGGGGCCGTCGGGTTGTGGCAAGACGACCCTGCTGCGCGCCATCGCGGGGCTCGATATCCAGACCTCGGGCAGGATCTTTCAGGCCGACCGCGAAATCTCCAACCTGCCGGCCTCCCAACGCGATTTCGGAATCGTGTTCCAGAGCTACGCCCTGTTCCCGAACCTCAGCGTGTCCGCCAACGTCGGTTACGGGTTGGTCAGCCGTGGCATGCCCAGGGTCGAGATCAATACCCGTGTCACCGACCTGCTGCGCCTGGTGGGCCTGCCCGACTCCGGCCCCAAGTACCCCGCCCAACTGTCGGGCGGCATGCAGCAGCGCGTTGCGCTGGCGCGTGCGCTGGCGCTGTCACCGGGGCTGCTGCTGCTCGATGAACCACTGAGTGCGCTCGACGCGCGTGTGCGCGCCTACCTGCGCACCGAGATCCGCCGCCTGCACGAGCGCCTGGGTGTGACCACGATCATGGTCACACACGACCAGGAAGAGGCGCTGACGATGGCCGACCGCATCGTGGTGATGAACGAAGGCGTGATCGAGCAGGTCGGCACGCCACTGCAGGTGTACCGGCAGCCCGCCAGCGCCTTCGTTGCCGATTTCGTCGGCACCACGAACTTCCTGCCCGGCGTGGTGGTGCGGCCCGGCCTGGTGCGCTTCGGCGCCATCGACCTGGCCTGCGATCTGGACCTCCAGCCGGGACCGGGCAGCAACGTCACGCTGGCGATCCGCCCCGAGGACGTGGTCGTGCGCAACGTCGCTGCCGGTGCGGCCAATACGTTCACGGTCCGGGTGGCCGAGATCGAGTTCCTGGGCGCCTTCTGCCGCGTGGGCCTGAGCATCGGCGGCGGCGCACCGGCCCTGGTGGCCGACTTCTCGATCAATACCGTGCGCGACCTGTCGATCACCGAGGGCATGGAGTTGCCGATCGGCCTGCAGCCCGAGCGCATCAGGGTGTTCCCCGGGGCGCCGCAACCACCGTGACCCAGGCCGGCGCCAACCTCGTCGCCTCGGCGCCGCCGACCCGGCGCCGGCTCGACCGCGACGACCTGCTGATGCGCCTGGGCATCTGCCTGCTGATCGGCTGGATGCTGCTCACGCTGGTGCTGCCACTCTACTGGCTGTTGTCCAAGAGCTTCCAGAACCAGGGCGGCCAGTTCGTCGGTCTGGCCAACTACATCCACTATTTCTCCACACCCGCGTTGTTCGCATCGGTGTGGAACAGCCTGTTCATCGCGTTGGTCACCACGGCGATCGTGTTGCCGCTGGCCTTTGTGTACGCCTACGCGCTGCAGCGCAGTTGCTTGCGCTGGAAGGGCCTGTTCCAGGCGCTGGCGCTGATCCCGATCCTGGCGCCGTCGCTGCTGCCCGCGATCTCGCTCATCTACCTCTTCGGCAACCAGGGATTCCTCAAGGGCTGGATGTTCGGGGCATCGATCTACGGGCCGATCGGCATCGTGGTGTCGCAGGTGTTTTATTGCTTCCCGCACGCCCTGATGATCCTGATCGCCGCCTTGTCGATGGCCGATGCGCGCCTGTACGAGGCGGCCGATGCGCTGGGCGCGTCCAAGACACGGGTGTTTTTCACGGTCACGCTGCCGGGCGCGAAATACGGCGTCATCAGCGCCGGTTTCGTGATCTTCACGCTGGTGATCACCGATTTCGGCATTGCCAAGGTGATCGGGGGGCGCTTCAACGTGCTCGCCACCGACATCTTCAAGCAGGTGATCGGCCAGCAGAATTTCGAGATGGGTGCCGTGGTGGGTTTTGTGCTGCTGATCCCGGCGGTGGTGGCGTTTGCCGCCGACCGCATCATCCAGCGCCGACAGGTGGCGCTGTTGTCGGCGCGCGCGGTGCCGCTGGTGCCCAGGCCGGCGGCGCGCCGGGACTGGGGGCTGTTCCTGTTTTGCGCATTGGTGGGTGGACTGATCTTCGGGCTGCTGGCAATGTCGTTCTGGGCTTCGTTCGTGACGCGCTGGCCCTACAACCTCGCGCTCACGCTCAACAACTACGCATTCGGCGAATTCGACAGCAACGGGTGGGCGGCGTACTGGAATTCGCTCGAACTCGCCGCCTGGACCGCCGTGATCGGCACTGCGGTGATCTTCGTGGGGGCCTACCTGCTCGAGAAGACGCGCGCGTTCGCGCTCGGGCGCACGCTGGCCCAGTTCATGGCCATGTTGCCGATGGCAGTGCCGGGCCTGGTGCTGGGGCTGGCCTACATCTTCTTCTTCAACGCCAAAGGCAACCCGTTCGGGTTCGTGTACGCCACCATGGCGATCCTGGTGATCAATTCGATCACCCACTTCTATACCGTGAGCCACCTCACGGCAACCACCGCGCTCAAGCAACTCGACTCCGAGTTCGAAGCCGTGTCCGCATCGCTCAAGGTGTCGTTGCTGCGCACGATGGCGCGGGTCACGGCGCCGGTGTGCCTGCCGGCCGTGCTCGACATCAGCATCTACCTGTTCGTGAACGCGATGACCACCGTGTCGGCGGTGGTATTCCTGTATTCGACCGACACCAAGCTGGCCGCGATCACCATCATCAACATGGACGAGTCGGGCTTCACGGCCGCCGCCGCGGCGATGGCGATCACGATCGTGGTCACCTCGGCCAGCGTGAAGATCGCCCACCTGCTGCTCACGCGCCGCCTCGGGCGCACCACCCAGGCCTGGCGAATGCGCTGATACCACGTGGTTTTCGATCGGCAAGATCCGTTCGGACTGGCCAAACTCAGGGTGAATGGTTCGTAACCCTGAACGTCAAGGCGAATCAGGCGCGCGCCACCGGCCATTGGTCGTACAGCTTGACGTCGTGCCGTACGCCCCACAGCTCCACCGCCGCGGCGGTGCCCGCGTGTGCCACCTGCGCTGCCGCGCCGCGCACGTAACCAAGCGCCAGGCAGGCGCCCGCGCGCGGGCTCCAGCCGGCGGAAGCGGTCTCACCCGCGGGCACGCCGTCCAGGAGGATCGTTTCGCCGCCCCAGAGGTACACA
>JANLQZ010000731.1:0-4111 GCA_031368125.1 Betaproteobacteria bacterium | reverse complement strand
GCAAGACCTCGGCGCCGCTGGTGGCCATGAAGAAGCTGCTGGAAGACGTGCCGCAGAGCCGGCTGTTCGACGAGATGCTGAAGCTGCTGCAGACCGGCCATTCGCTGGCGACGATCGAGCAGCTCAAGGAACTCGGACTCGGCCAGGGCGTGTATCCGCTGCTCGACCTGGTGGTCGAGCGCGCGCAGGCGCCGTTCGTGCGCGCCGCCTTGCAGGATACCGACCGCCGGGTCGGTGAAGGCAAGCCGGTCGCGCCCAGTTTCCTGCTGGCCTGTGTGTTGTGGTCGGACGTGCGCGAGGGCTGGAGCCGGCGCATGGACGGACGCACCCGCCAGCCGGTGTTCCAAGCCTTGCAGGAGGCCATCGACGAGGTGTTCAACGCGCGTATCGGTGATGTGTCGGGTGGCGGAAAACTGGCCGGCGACATGCGCGAAATATGGATGATGCAGCCGCGTTTCGAAAAACGCGTGGGTACGTCGGCGTTCGGCATGGTTGACCAACCGCGTTTTCGGGCGGCTTTTGATTTCATGCGGCTGCGCGCGGACGTCGGTGAGGTCGAGGAGGTGCTGGCCGACTGGTGGCAGGAATTCAGCATGGCCGACGACAACCTGCGCCAGGACATGGTCGACCAGGTGCGCGAGGAACAGTCGCAGCGCCAGCGCCCGCCGCGTTTCACCAGGGCGCCGACGCCGAGCGACCTGATTCCATCGGAAGGTGTCGCCGCCCCTGGCGTGGTCGACGCTGCGTTGCCGGTGGACCTGCCCGCACCCGAGGTGCAGCCGGGGGCGCTCGACGTGCCGCGCAAGCGCCGCCGCCGTCGCCGTTCCGCGGGCGCCAGGCCGGCGGGCGATGCCGATGCGCCCATGGGCCATGGCGACGCCTGAGGGGCCCTTGCGTGTCGCGGTGACCGCTTATGTCGCCTTGGGCGCCAACCTGGGCGATGCCGCCGCGACGGTGCGCCGGGCGATGGACGACATCGGCGCCATGACCGGCACCACGCTGCAGCGCCGCTCGGCGCTGTACCGTACCGCCCCGATCGAATCCACGGGCCCGGACTACGTCAATGCGGTGGTGGAGGTTGCAACCGAGCTGACCGCGCCCGGCCTGCTGGCGCAGTTGCGCGCTCTGGAGCAGCAGGCAGGGCGCCAGCGACCCTACCGCAACGCCCCGCGCACCCTGGACCTCGACCTGCTGCTGTACGGCAGCGCGCGTATCGACAGTCCGGCGCTGGTGGTTCCGCATCCTCGCATGGGCACACGCGCTTTCGTGCTGGTCCCGCTGGCAGAAATCGCGCCGGCGCTGGTCAGCGCGCAGGCCATGCGGGCGGTCGCGGACCAGAACTGCCAGCGCTTGCCGGGTTGAGGCGCGCGCGCGCCGAAACGCCGGCAGGATTTTGAAAGGGCATGAAGCCGTTGACCTTCGAGCCGAGTCGGGACAGGGCAGGACAGGACAGGCGCGGCGCGAACGGCGGCGATTCCGCCGCCTCAAGAGGGTCCGGTCAAGCGAACTCGGCGATCAACTCGATCTCCAGACAGGCGCCCATCGGAATCTGTGCCACGCCAAAGGCGCTGCGCGCATGTGCGCCGGCGTCGCCGAATACCTCACCGATCAGTTCGCTGGCGCCGTTGGTCACCAGGTGCTGCTCGGTAAAGTCGCCGGTGGAGTTGACCAGCGACATCAGCTTGACGATGCGCCGCACGCGGTTGAGGTCGCCCACCGCCACATGCAGCGTGCCCAGCAGGTCGATCGCCACCGCGCGGGCAGCCGCCTTGCCTTCGTCGGTCGTCATGTTCCTGCCAAGCTGGCCGACCCACGGTTTGCCGTCCTTCTTGGCGATGTGGCCGCTCAGGAAGACCAGGTTGCCGGTCTGGACAAAAGGCACGTAGGCGGCCGCCGGAATGGCGACCGGGGGCAGGGTGATGTCGAGTTCGGTCAGTTTGTCGTAGACGTTCATGGCAGTTCCGTGAAAGGAGTGGGGCGTGGCAATACCGGGCTAAAAGCAATACTGTTCAGTTGGTCGAGCCCGACCCGCTGCGGCGGCCGCGCACGCCGATCCAGGGGTGCGCATGGATTGCGGGTCAGCCCCGCAATGGCCGTGCTTGACCGAACAGCATTGGGGCTAAAAGTGTATGTCATTGGTCGGGCGAAGGATTGACCGCCACAGGCTGGTTTTGGCTTTGGTTTTGGCTCTGCGACTGGGTACCAATCTGTGGCGGGTCCGGCGCGAGCGGCAGGTCGGTCGCATCGGGCTCCAGCGGCGCCACCGTCACTGCCACGCGCAGCCGGTGGCTGGCGCCACCATGGATGACGCCGCGTATCGGCGACACGTCGACATAGTCGCGGCCGGTGGCCAGCACGACGTAGTCCTCGCCCGGTGTGCCCCAGCCGCAGCGGTCGTTGGTCGGATCGAAGTCGCACCAGCGCGCATCGGGCGGCAGGTCCGGCAGCAGCACCGATACCCAGGCATGGGACGCGTCGTTGCCGACCAGGCGCTCGGTCCCCGGCGCTGGTTCAGTCAACAGGTAGCCGCTGACATAACGGGCCGCCAGGCCCATGGAACGCAGGCACGCGACCATGATGTGGGCGAAGTCCTGGCACACGCCCTTGCGTTGCGCCAGCGCTTCCAGGGCGGGCGTATTGACATGCGTGCTCTGGCTCTTGTAGGCAAAGTCGGCGTGGATGCGGTGCATCAAGTCGGCCGCGGCTGCGTACAAGCTCACACCCGCGGCGAAACTCGGCCGGGCGTAACTGGCGAAGTCGGGATGGCGCGGCACGTACGGCGACGCGAACACGAATTCGGCCGCCGCGTCGTAGGCGCCGTCGGCACGGTAGCGGAAATGCTCGCGCACCTGCTCCCAGGGCATGTCGCTGGCGGGCATCTCGCGCACGCGGGTCGACACGACGCTGGTGGCGACCACCCTGAGCCGGGCGTGGGCGATCTGCAGCGAGAGGAAGGTTCGGGTGTTGCCGTAGACGTCCTGCGCCACGCTTTGCTGCGCCGGCCGGGGTTCGACCTCGAGCGTGTGCGCGAGCACCTGCTGGTTGGCGGTGTCGCGCGGCCGCAAATACGCCATATGCTGCGCCACCTCCACCGGTGGCACATAGTCGTAACGCGTTTCGTGCCTGACCTGCACCTTCATCACGCACCCACGCTTTGGTTCGATGCACCCGAATGGGTGAAGTAGGTCGCGCTGACGATTTCGGACACATCGAAGGCCGCCGCGACGCATTGCTGCAACACCGAGCGCAGTGCATGCAGGTTGGCGACGCTCGGGCCACCTGCGGCCGCGTCCTCTTCGCAGACGCACAGCTGCGCCAGGTCCCATGTGCCCGGGTCCGGCACCCGCAGCGACAGCGCGCTGAGTTCGTTCGGTTCGCTGCCCGCCAGTTTGGCCAGCCGTCCACGCAGCGAGTGCGACAGCAAGGCCAGCGAGCGGGGGTTGTCGCGGTCGAGCACCAGCAGGTCGATCAACGCGGCCATTTCGCGCACCTGCTGGAACTGCGCCCGAAATGTGATGGTGCTGTCGAACAGCGCAACCATGGCCTCGAACCCGGCCTCGCTCTGGACCGAAGTCGTCTGCAGGCCGAGCTCGAGCGACGCGGACAGGAACCCGAGACGCTCGACGTGGCGCCCGATGCTCAGCAGCCGCCAGCCGTCGTCACGGGTCATGCGGTCGGTCTGCGATCCGGTGACGGCGGCCATGTGCTGGCCGGCGGTCTTGAGGATCTCCAGCGTTTCAACCGGCGAGTAGTCGCCATCGACCGACTGCGCGGCGCACGCCTGCGCCAATTGCTCCTGGGCGCGCACGATCAGGTTCCAGTGTTCCTGCGACAGGCGCTCGCGTACGGCCGATGCCGCCACCCGTACCGCGCACAGGTTGTGGCCGACGCTGATGCCCTGGTCGCCTCCGCCCAGGCTGGCAACCAGCGAGCGCTCGAATACGCGCCGCGCCTGGGAGGGTGCAGGCACGCCGGCCAGCACCAGCGCATTCGACAGCGCCATCTTGCCCAGCCACGCCAGCAGCGCCGGCGCGCCGTGGTCGGCACCGCCCAGGCACTCGAGCGCAAGGCGCGCCAGGGCAATCGAGTTTTCCGCCCGTTCCGTGTAACG
>JANLQZ010000697.1:0-6828 GCA_031368125.1 Betaproteobacteria bacterium | reverse complement strand
CAGGGACATGGCGCGGCAAACAACCGGTCCGCCGGCCAGGGAAATGGCACGGCAAACAACCGGTCCGCTGACCAAGGACACGGCGTGGCAATTCGCGGACGCCCGGCGCGCCGGCCAGCGACACGATATGGAAATAGCCGGCTTGGCGAACGACCAAAGCGCAATTTAGCTCTGGCCAGGCACCCGGCGCGGCAAAGACCCGGCCCGCCGAACGGCCAGGCCTCTCGATGCACCAGCTACAACTCGTGCAGCGCCCGCCATGCGTCGAGGTCGATCGCCTGGTCCAGCGGGAACAGCGGCCTCGGCACCTTGCGGTAGGGCAGGGCGGCATGGTCGGGAGTACACAGGGCGCCGCTGTCGCAGACGATGACCTTGCTGGCGATCGGTTCGAACGCGGCGCGAAAATGCTGCATCGACTTGAGCGCCACCACCTTCTTTGCCGCCGGATCGATGCCGAATGCCTTGAACTGCTGCAGGTCCAGCATCTGCGCCGGTAGCGACACCACCAGGATGTCGATGCCATCCACCCGCACCACCACGGTCGGGCCCCAGCTCTTGTCCAGCCCGCCCATCATCGGCCCGTCGGCAAAATAGCGGCCATCACTTTTCAGCAGCAACTGGCCGCGCAACTCCAGTGGCCCGCCGCCAAGGTTGGCATCGGTCTTGCCACCCAGCCGCAGTTGCACGCTGGTGCCCACGGCGACCTGCCGCAGTTGCTGCACCGTCTGCGGGTCGACCACCGGGCCGAAACATGCGTCCTGCACGCCGGCTTCGAGCAACGCGCCCAGCAGCCGCGTCGCGTCGCCGTAGGCGCCACCGCCCGGGTTGTCTGCATAGTCCGCCACCACGATCGGGCGCCCGTCATAGCGGTGGTCACGGCACATCGCTGCCGCGGCATCGACCGACAGGAAGCGGTTGATCACGTCGAAGCGTCGCTGCCAGATGTCGTCGGCGAGTTGGCGCGCGAAGCCCAGGTGCCTGGCCATGTCGCCTTGCGCCGTGACCACCACACTGGGGCCGATCTCGGCGATGTCGGCGCGCGCGAATCCGCTGTTGATGCTGACCGCAAAGACGTCGGGGTGGTTCTCGTAGGCGCGGGCCTGCGCAGCGCGCGCGAGCATGGGGCCGATGTCGGTGCGGCCACCGTTGACCTCGTCGAGCATCGGCAGGTGCGCCCGCACGGTGACGGGCCGGATGTCACCGGCCATGGTGCGCTGCAGCAGGTCGCCGGCCTGTTGCCCGGTGCGGCGCATGTCGACATGCGGGTAGGTCCGGTACGACACCATGATGTCGGCGTGTTGGCACATGGCGCGCGTCACGTTGGCGTGCAGGTCGAGCGTGATGGCAATCGGCACAGCCGGCCCGACCACGGCGCGCAGGCGTGCCAGCAGTTCGCCTTCGCCGTCGTCGCAGAAGTCGGTCACCATCGCACCGTGCAGGCCCAGCAGGATGCCGTCGAGTCGGCCCAGGTTTGTCTTGGCGGCATCGATGATCGGGTCGGTCAGGCGCTCGAACGCGTCGCGCGTGACGCGCCCGGCCGGTTGCGCGATGGCGCTCAGCACATGCAGCAGTTCCCAGCCGTGGGCGCGCGCCGCGTCCAGAAAACCGGCCAGTTCGGTGTTGGAGTTGCCGCGCGCGGCGATCGCCGAACCGGCGTCCAGAAAACAGTCCTGCGCCTCGAACTTGTCGAAACCAGTCGGGATGATGCTGAAGGTGTTGGTCTCGTGGGCGAATTCGGCGCTCAGGACGCGAAACGCCTTCATGCGCACTGCGCCGCCACGCAAGCAGGTCGTCGTTGTTCCATCGGGTTGTTCCTCGTGCACTGTTTGTCGAACCCGATTCTATTGAGGTTGTCGAGGGTCGAGACACCGTTCGCACTGAGCGTGGCCTGCCCTGAGCCGGTCGAAGGGTCGACTGGCTCGCGAGCCCTTCGACAGGCTCAGGGCGAACGGACATTTGCTTGTCATCAATTTGGGAAAGACCAATAGGTGCCGCCTCGGGGCGGGTCGTGGTTCACCGCGGTCCGGCTTGTGGTTCATCGCGATCCGACTTGTGGTTCACCACGATCCGGTGGTCGACTGGCGCTGTGTAAGGCCGCCTGCCCAATTGCGTTCGTTGGACACGATCCGTTCACGGTCAAGGCGAACGGCGGATATCCTTGAACGTCAACGCGCGTCAGTGCCAGAGGTGCACCGGTGCGCCTTCGGCCTGGCGCCTGGTGTAGTCCAGTGTCAGCGCCGCAAGGTTGCCGCCAAGTGCGTCGAGCCGGGCCATTTGCCAGCGGGCGCCGGTCATGCGTGCGGCCAGGCGGGCCTCGACCAGCGCCATCCACTTGTCGGCAATCGCCGCATCCACGCCGAGTGCCGCCAGCCCGTCGCGTGCGCGTGGCACCAGTTCGCCCAGCAGGTGGTCGGCCCGCAGGACGCGGCCATCGGTCCACCTTAGCGACGCCTCCTAGCCGCGCGGCATCGTAGAAGTTGCGCCGCGCGTCGTCGAATGCAAGACCGCGCTCGGGTGGGGCGGGTTCGGCAGCCAGTGCAGCGATCAGGCCGATCGAAAAAGCCAGGTTGGCCGTCATGTCGGTCATGCTCGGTCCGGCGGCCATGGGCCGATGCTCGACGCGCAAACGGATCGACCCGTCGGCATCGAAGCCTACCAGCGGGCGGTTCCAGCGCCAGATCGTTCCGTTGTGAAGGCGCAGGTGCGCCAGCCGATCGGCCGGGTCCGCAAGCTCCACCGGCAGCAGCGGCTCGAAACGTTCCAGGTTCTCGCGAAAGCATTCCACCAGCGAGTAACCGGCATAACCGCTGCCAAAACTCACGCGCGCCAGTGCGTCGTGGGCGCCGTCCTCGCGCGCACCGATGTTCAGCGCCTGTTCGAACAGTGGAATGCGCGTCTCCTGCCACAGTTGCCGGCCGAACAGCAGCGGCGAGTTGCCCGACAGCGCGACCACCGGCGCCGAAGCGATCAGCGCCGCGTTGTAGCTGCGCACCGTCTCGGATGCCGGCACCTGCAGGTGGACCTGGAACGACGTCGCCGCAGCCTCCAGCATCACGTCGTGGTGCGCGCTGTGCATTGTTTCGCCCTGCGAGCCGGTGATGTCGAGCAGGTTCGCACGCCCGTGGCGCTGGCGCAGGACCTGCTCGTTCAACGCCCGGTAACGGGTGCGGTTCGACCGGTTGGCCAGCGTCAGGTCGGCATCGGTCAGGGTCGGCAGGATGCCGATCGCCACCACCTGCAACCCCTTTCCGCCGCCACGACGCGGCACCGGCCCCAGGTGGCCTCGAGATCGGCCGAGAGCCGGCCAAGGCCGCCACCGCTGACAGGCTGCGGCGGCACATCGAGTTCGATGTTGAAGCGGCCGAGTTCGGTCACGATGTCCGGCGAGCCGATACGCGTTATGAATTCGTCGTTGCGCGGCGCGGGCCTGCCACCGGCGTCGATCAGCCAGGCTTCGAGCTCGAGCCCCGCCACCGGCGCATGGCGCGACAACGCGTCGCGTTCCACCAGGTCGTGCAACAGGGCCGTTTCACCCGCCAACTGGCGCTTGAAGCGCGCGTAGTCACGGTGCTCGAAACTGGTGCGGTCTACGGCCTGTCTCATGCCCGGGATTTGACGGTGCACGCACGGCGGCCGATTTGCGTTGGGTCAAATCCACGCCAAGCAGGTTTGCCCGCAGCGCGGCCGGTCGACCCGAGCTCTCACTCACGCTCAATCACCACCTCCAGGTACTCGCTCGGCAAGACCAGCGTGTCGTCGCCAGAGCGGTTTGGGCCGTCCATGAGGGACAGCAGGTCCCGGGTGAATGCTGCCTGGCGGTCGGTATCCAGCGCGGCAAAGGTTTTGTGCATCGGCCCATAGTAGGTGCGAAACACATCGATCCAGTGCGCCGGCGAGCGGTAGCGGAACGTGAACACTCGCTGGGTGGTGTGGATCTGCCACGCGCCATTGCCGAACAGTTCGTCGAGCCGCGTCCGGGTGCCCCACAGTGCGGGTGACCTGACGCCCGGCGCAGGCGGGATGTACTTGCCAATGGTCTTGAACAACTGGCCGATGAAGCTGTCGGGCGTCCAGTTTGCCAGCCCGATCTTCCCGCCGGGCCTGCAAACTCGCGCAAGCTCGGCTGCCGCCTTGTCCTGGTCCGGCGTGAACATCACGCCGAACGTCGACAGCACGGCGTCGAACGATGCGTCGGCAAACGGCAGGTCTTCGGCGTCGGCCTGCTGGAACTGGATCACGTGGCCTTCGGCCGATGCCCTGGCCCGCGCCGAATCGAGCAGCGCCGGGACGTAGTCGGTCGACGTGACATCGCACCAGCGGCGCGCGGCCGCGAGTGTGGCATTGCCGTTGCCCGCGGCGACATCGAGGACGCGGCTGCCGGCGCGCATGTCGATCGCTTCGCACAGGTCCTCGCCGACGATCTGCAGCGTGGTTCCCACGACCGCGTAGTTGCCGGCCGACCAAGCGGCTTGCTGGCGCGCCTTGACCGCCACAAGATCGACCGCGGGCGCGGACGGTGAAATGACTGCAGACATGGCAAAACTCCTTGCTTCGGTTGCGACCGATGGGTCAGCGCGTCGCTGCAACCGTGGCGGTGCGCTGGCGTGGCGTGGGGCGGGCGGCGACGCAGGTCAGCGTCGCAGCACTTCGCCCTTCAGCGAGTAGAGAATGGCAACCACTTCGTTCTGGACCGACTGCTCGAGCTGGTTCTTGGTCATTGCCGCGACGATGTCGTCGATCGCCGCGATGAGTTCCTGCTCGCTGATGTTCATTCCCGTGTGGACCGAGACGAGGTCCCGGCCACGGTAGGCCTGCGGTCCACCGCTGCCGGCGCACAGGAACTCGACCGAATGGCGCTCGACCGCCGCACGGTCCTTGATCTGTTCGAAGCGGGTGCGAATGAGCGGATTGCGGTAGTGGTTGTCGACAATGTCGGTCACCAGGCGGGTGATGCCGGGTTCGCCGCCGAGCCGCTCAAAAAGGGTTTCTGCCATGGTCATGCTCCTGGTGAAATCGGTGCAAACGCATGCTTGCGCAGGGGCGCCGCCCTCCTTGCCGTCGCCGCCCCCGGGATTGGAGTTGCCGACTGGCATGGCCCCATTGGACGTCGCGAAGCGGGCCGTGGGGTGCCGCAAAGCGGGACAAAGACCGGGACAAGCAGCGGGACAAGGCGACCAGCATCGATCTGCTAGCATGCACCGGAGGGTCACCCCAAATGCAAGACCGGACGCATTCCTTCGGCTACTGGTTGCGCCGTCGCCGCAAAGCCCTGGATCTCACCCAGGAGGCACTCGCCAAGCGCGTAAGCTGCTCGGGTTTCTCGATCCGGAAAATCGAGTCCGACGAGCGCCGTCCATCACGGCGGCTGGCCGAACGGCTGGCATTGGCGCTGGCCATACCGGAACACGAGCGGCACGATTTCATCGGCGCGGCGCGTACCGTACTCAACGCAAGTCGATTGCCCCTGGACGCCATGCCGAGCACCATCGACGCGCGTACGGCGGGTTCTGGCGTGCCGATCCAGTCAGGTGCCCAGGCGCTGATCGGTTCTGCGGTCGACAACGCGCCCTTCGTTGGTCGAAGCACCGAATACGGGCTGCTCACGGCGCTGGTCGCGCAGCTTGCCGCTGGCACTGGCCACACGGTGCTTGTCGAAGGCGAGCCGGGCATCGGCAAGAGCCGGCTGTTGCGCGAGGTCGCGCGTTATGCGCAAGCCCAGCAACTACCGGTGCTCGCGACCAAGTGCTACGAGATCGAGCGCGCGATGCCTTACCAGCCGGTGATCGATCTGGTTACCCGCGCGCTCGACCAGCTACCGGCCGCTGCACTGCGTCAGATAGCGCCGGTATCGCTGGCCGAACTCGCCGCCCTGGTGCCCGAGATCGGCGAGCGGGTTGGCGGGCTGCCGCAGCTGTCGAACGATTTTCCCGAGGCGAGACAAGCGCGCCTGCCGCGTGCGGTGAGCCAGCTGCTCGAGGTATGCCGGGGCGGTCGTCCGTGCATCCTGATGGTGGACGACATCCAGTGGGCCGACGACGCCAGTGCGCAGGTGTTTCATTACCTCGCCCGCCACGCCGCCGAACACCCGGTGCTCGTCGTCTACGCCTATCGTGACGATGAAGTCGACAACCAGGAACGGCTTGCGCGGCTGGTCGAGGGTTTGCGTCGCGAGTCCGAAGCGCGCCATCTGCCACTGGCACGATTGGGCCGCGAAGATGCCGGCGTCCTGGTCGCGGCGCTTGCCAATCCAGAGCTGCGCGCGCCCGGCCTGGCCGAGCGACTGCATCGTGAATCCGAGGGCAATCCGTTTTTCCTGATATCGATCCTGCAGTCGCTGATCGAGGGAGAAACGCGCGAGCAACCACACGCGGCCGCAGCCATGCTTCCTGACGCGTTGCGGGCCGCCGTGCGGGTACGGCTGGCGCACGTCCCCCGGGAGCTTCGGCCAATACTGGAAACCGCCGCGGTCCTCGGTCGGCGCTTTTACTTCGACACACTGCTGGACGTGACACGCGCGCCCGAGGAGCGGTTGCTCGACGCGGTGGAGGCGCTCGTCAAGCGCCGTCTGCTGCGCGAGGAACCCGAGGGCGGCATCTATGACTTCAGCCACGACAAGCTTCGCGAGGTGGTCTATGCCGACATCGGCGGCGCGCGGCGCCGGTGGCTGCATCAGTCGGTGGCCGAGGCCCTGGAGCGCCGCAGCGACGGTGAACCGCACGAACGCAACGCCCAGCTGGCAGAACATTACGAGCGCGCCCAACTCTGGTCGAAGGCGCTCGACTACCTTGTCCTGGCCGGCGAACGCTCGCAGGCGCTGTTTGCCATGCG
>JANLQZ010000626.1:0-1554 GCA_031368125.1 Betaproteobacteria bacterium | reverse complement strand
CAGCGTGCGGCGCGCCGAGCAACTTCCTGCCAAGGCGTGCGACCTCGGGGTCGTGCCGCAACAGCGCGTCGAGTACCGCAATCTGCCCCACTGCCTTGTCGCGCTGGCCGTTGCGGGCGTAGGCAATCGCCAGGTGGTGGTGGATTTCCTCGAAGCCGGTGGTCAGTTCGGCCGCGCGTTCCAGCGCCTTGACCGCAGCCGCATTCTGGCCTGCGTGTAATGCGCCGACCCCCTGGCCGAGCCAGTGGTACGGATCTCGGTCCTGCTGCTGGCGCAGCCTTTCGGCGAACTGCTGCGCCTCCAGGGGGCGTCCCAGGGCCTGCAGCAGGTCCTGCATGGCGCGCAGCGGCGCATACGACGTGGCGTTGAGCGCGATCGCATGGCGCAACAGGCGCTCGGCGCTGTCCATCAGTCCCTTGCGCTGGTACAACTGGGCCAGATTGGCATAGGCCGGCGCGAATCGGGGGTCGGCCTCGATCGCCGCCCGGTAATAGGCGTAGGCCCGGTCGTCGTTGGTCGCCAGGTGCTCCACGGCCCGGTTGTTGTAGAAGCGCGCCATGGTTTGCGACTCGCTGAGTTGCACCCCGGTGACCCTGGAGCCGAGTTGCGGTTCGAAGTCGACGATCAGGCCACCCGGAACGAAATTGCGCCCCTGGACGGTGAGCGACTGCGGATGGCGCACCAGCACATTGACATGGCCGACGATGTAGTCGATGCCGTCGCGCCGGTCGATCGCCAGCGGCACACGCACCTCCTGCATGTAGGCCGGGATACCCAGCGCCGTGGCCGCGGCATACACCATGATGGTCAGCGAAAGGCAGTCGCCCTCGCGGTTCCTCCAGGTCTGGGTGGCCCCGGTGGTGCGCCCCAGGGCATAAGACATGCGGATGCCGCCGTCACCGTAGACATGGGCCAGCAGAGCCGCCAGGCGCTCTGCGGTCGGGCGGCTGCCGCGGTCTGCCGAGCGCAGATCCGCCAGGATGTCGTCGTCCAGCCTGAAAACCTCGGCGGGTGATTCCAACGCTGGCGTCGGGGCGCGGCGCGGGTCGAAGTGGAAACTTGCGTCCTGCCATGTTTGCAAGCCCGGCAAAACCGGCACGACAACCGGCCCGGCGCACCCGGCCAGTGCCAGCACACCCGCCGCAATGGAGCAAATCCTGCCGAACATGGCCGCGCCTCCGGGAGAGTCGATTCCGCCAGACAGTATGTTCCGCTGCCAGGCGCAGGTCAAACCGGGCCAGCGGGCCTGGGCTAGCGGGCCAGCGGGCCAGCGAGTGCTGCCCGGCCCGACTTTCAGGCCGATGATCAGGCCGCGCGCGCAAACTCCAGCACACCGTCGTCCACCTTGCCCATGCGCAGCAGCAGGATGTCGCGCGGGTAGTTCTGGTACAGCTTCCAGGGCGCGCGCGAGCCCTGTTTGGGCAACAGATGCATCGACCGCTGGAAGTAGCCCGACGAGAAGTCGACCCACGGCTCCTCGGTGATGCTTGGGTCGGTATTGCGCGGCGTGCAGTGCGTGATGCGGTGTTTCTTCATGTGGTTGAGCAGCCGGCA
>JANLQZ010000666.1:0-8680 GCA_031368125.1 Betaproteobacteria bacterium | reverse complement strand
CAGAAAGGGCGTGTGGAATGGATCCATCGAGTTCTCGCTGACTTGCAGCCAGTTGCACGGCGATTCGATCTGCCAAGGCAGCATTTCGTTGCCCGGCAGGTCCATCATGTCGAGCATGGGGAACGGCGGCTTCAAGCCGGGTGGACCGAAGTACGCAAAAACCAGGCCCTTGTATTCCACCACCGGGTACGCGCCGTGGAACAGGCGCTGCTTGAGCAGGCTCGAAGGCGATTCGCCGGGAGTTTCCAGGATCTGGCCGCTGCCGCTGAAGCACCAGCCATGGTAGGCACAACGGATGCCGTGGGTGGCGGCGATTCCGAACTCGAGCGACATGCCACGGTGGCTGCAGTGTTTATGGACCAGACCGACCTCACCCGAGAGGTCGCGGAAAAGCACCAGGTCCTCGCCCAGGATACGCACGGCCATCGGGCGTTCCCCCAGGCGCGCAGTCATCATCACCGGATGCCAGAAGCGCCGCAGATACTCTCCGCAGGGGGTGCCTGGCCCGACCCGCGACAACTCGTCGTCGCTCGGGCGGTCCTTGGGTTTGTGGTAGCCGCCATAGGGAAGATTGACGGTTCGCAGGACATCGTTCATTGCGCTCTCCTCAGTGTTGCAGATGCTGTCGCAGCATGTCGTTCAGAAATCTGGCGTCGATCGGGTTGCCGGCCGGATTTCCCCCGCGATGGCCCCACAACGTGGACAGGGGGGCCAGGGTGGCGCGCCGCATCAGCGCCACCTCGCGCCGGTTGTCCTCGACCGTGAAATACAGGTCGGTATCGCTGGGCATGACGAGCGCCTTTGCCTTGATCGACGACAGCGCCAGGGCGAAGTCCCCCTGGTACCGGTCGTTGGCGCTGATGTCGGCGTGTTGCCAGGTCCAGATGTGCGCCAGCAGGTTGTTGGCGTCCCGCCGCAGGAAATTGCCTTCCCAGGACATGACCAGAAAATCCTCCAGCGATGTAAATCCCAGGCCGCGCCACATCGACTCGCGGTAAAAGGCCTGCGACAGCGCCCAGCCGGCGTAAACCCGTCCCATGGCGCGCAGACCGCGTTCGGGCTTCGACACAAACCAGCCATCCTGGAACTGCGCATCCGCGGTCAGCGTGGCACGCACACCTTCAAGAAAGACAAAATTGTGCGGCGAGCAGCGTCCCGCGCCGCACGTGACGCCGATGCGCTCGACCATGTCCGGGAACTGCGCAGCCCACTGGTAGGCCTGGATGCCACCCATGGACCAGCCATAAACCAGCTGCAGTGTCTGGATGCCGAATACTTCGGTCACCAGCCGCTGCTGTACCGCGACGTTGTCGTAGGCCGTGAAATGCGGATAACGGTTCTTGTCGAACGGAGGCGGCGTGTTGGAGGGCGACGACGACAGGCCGTTGCCGAACATGTTGGGAATGATGATGAAGTATTTGGTCGGGTCCAGGGCAGCACCCGGGGCGATCATGAACTCGATATCGGTGTGATGGGCTCCGAAAGGCGTGCAATAGACGATCGCATTGCTGCGTGCCGCATTCAGTTCCCCGTAGGTCTTGTACGCGAGGCGGGCTGCCCGGTAGCTGAGTCCCGACTGCAATGCCACGTTGCCCGCGTCGAAGACGCGGTAGTCGGTCAAGTCGCCCTGTGTCATGGCAGCTCCAGTGTCGTGCCGGCCCAGTGGCCCACCTGCAGCAGCAGATCGTCGGCGCCGCGCGCCGCGACCAGCTGCACCGCCAGCGGAAGGCCCGTGGCGCCCTTGGCAGCCAGAACGGCCAGGGCGGGCAATTGCAGCGCGGTCCACATGCGGCTCATCACCGGGTCCCCGGTCCCGCTGGTGGCCAGCGGCGCCTCGCCAATGGCCGCCGGTGCGATCAGCGCGTCAAGACCTCCGGTGATCGACCGGAGTTCCTGACCGGCGAGCGCGACCCTGGCCAGGGCCTCCCTATAAGCCGCTCTGCCGACTTGCCGGCCGGTCGCGGTCAGCGCCAGGAACGCGCTGCTGAGCTGACCTGGCCAGCGCGTGGTTTCGTAGCAGTAGTTGTGCGCCGCCTCGTACGCCATGATCGTCTTGTGCGCGTCGATGAGCGCCGTGAAGTGCTCGGGCAGGGAAATCTCGACCACGGATGCTCCCGCTTGCCGACAGCGCTCGGCGAATCGCTCCACCGCATGGTGTGTGTCAGCAGTGGCAAGCGCCCATTGCCCGGTGCGGCACAGTCCGAGTCTTGGCGGCAAGGTCATCAGAGCCAACGCAGACACAGGTGCGCCGAGCAGCACCGCACGCAGCAGCGCAATGTCGGCCACCGAGCGTGCCAGTATGCCCAGCGAATCCAGCGACTGGGCGAACGGGCGGATGCCAGAGAGGCTGAATTCGCCGTAGCTCGCCTTGTATCCGAACACGCCGCAAAAAGCGGCCGGGCGAATGACCGATGCGGCGGTTTGCGAACCAAGCGCGATCGGCACCATGCCGTCGGCGACCGCGGCTGCCGAACCGCTGGACGAACCGCCAGGGGTGTGCAGCAAATGGTGTGGATTGCGCGTCTTGCCGGGTTCAAAGTAGGCAAACTCGGTGCTCACGGTCTTGCCCAGCACGATCGCCCCTGCCGCGCGTGCGGCGGCCACACAGGCTGCGTCCCACTGGGGTCGGCGCTTGGCGTAGATCGGCGAACCCAGCGTGGTGGGCATGTCGTCGGTATCCATGATGTCTTTCACACCGATGGGAACCCCGTGCAGCGGTCCGCGGGCCGCTGAACGGTCGGCCGCGCGCGCCTGCGCGAGGGCCTGTTCAGAGTCGAGATATTGCCATGCTCCCACTGCCGCCTCGCGTGCCGCGATGCGTTCCAGGCAGGCTGCCACCAGGGCCTCCGATGTGAGGTCGCCGGCGCGAATGCGCGCGGCAGCCTCGCTGGCGGTCAGGGTGTGCATCAGGGCTTGAGCCAGGTTTCGGAAAATGCGAGGAATGCCGAGCTCGCCTTGCGCCCCATGAATGGTCGCGGATAAGGCTGCCCGCTCAGGCGCCGGCCGTTGACCACAATCGACGCGTCGGTGCTCTCAACGAAGACGCTGTACATTTCGTGCGCGCCGGTGGCCGTCAGATCGGGCAATACGTCGGCCGCAAAGGGCGTGCCGAGCTTGTTCCAGACCAGCTCCAGTGCAAGGCCCGCGGCGCTGACCGATACGGTGCTGGAACTCAGGTTGTCACCCGACGCCGTGTGGCCCTGCATGGGCAGGTACTGGATCGCATCGAAGGCCTTGGCGCCGCGGAAAACACCGAATTTCTTGCAGAAGTTCTCCACCAGGTAACGCGCCAACGCTTCGTTGTCGCAAATGCAGAAATTCGCCACCTCGGGCCAGGCGGCCGCGCGAGTCGGGTCTTCGAACAGGACCACCGCGTGGCCCCTGCCGTGGGGCGACCACGCGATTCGGAACCACACCATCAACGACGTGAACGGCCCGTCGGCAGACTGCTTCAGGTAGATGCCGGGGTTGTCGCCGGACCAGTCGACCGAACCGTCGGGAAAGGGGTGTTTGGCCATGACGCGCTCCTTGTGTAGGGGCACCGGCGCCGCAACGGCGTCAGTGCGACAGGATCTGACTCAGAAACAGTTTGGTCCGGTCGGATTTCGGGTTCTCGAACAATTCGCGCGGCGGCGCCTGCTCGACGATGCGCCCGGCGTCCATGAACACCACCGTGTCGGCCACTTTCCTGGCGAAGCCCATCTCGTGCGTGACGCAGATCATGGTCATGCCGGACTGCGCAAGGTCGACGATCACGTCGAGTACTTCCTTGATCATCTCCGGGTCGAGCGCCGAGGTGGGCTCGTCAAACAACATCACCTTGGGCTCCATGCACAACGAGCGCGCGATGGCCACGCGCTGCTGCTGGCCACCCGACAGCTGGGCCGGGAACTTTGCCGCCTGCTCCGGAATGCGGACCCGCTGCAGGTACTCCATCGCCTTGGCCTCGGCCTGGGCCCGTGGCGTGCCCCTGGCCCGCATCTGCGGCAGAGCGCAGTTCTGCAGCACCGACTGGTGCGGAAAGAGGTTGAAGTGCTGGAACACCATGCCCACCTCGCGGCGGATCGCCGCCACATGCGCGGTGTCCTGGTTGAGTTCGATACCATCCACGACGATGGTGCCCAGGTCGTGTTCCTCGAGGCGGTTGATGCAGCGGATCAGCGTGGACTTGCCGGAGCCCGAAGGCCCGCATATGACCATCCTTTCCCCTCGCTTGACAGCCAGGTCCACGTCGCGCAACACGTGCAGGTCGCCGAACCATTTGTTGACGCCCCTGAGCTGGATGATCTCGGAATCCATGTCTGTTGCCGGTTATTTGCGGGCGCGGGCATACCGCCGTTCCAGGCTGCCGAACAGCTGCGACAGCGAGAAGCAGATCAGGAAGTAGATCGCCGCCACGAAAACGAACACTTCAAACACCCGCTGTGTGGTGATCTGCACGTCCTGGGCCATGAAGGTGAGTTCCTGGATCGACACCAGCGACACCAGCGACGAGTCCTTGATCAACTGGATCAACTGGCCGGCCATCGGCGGCAACACGTTGCGCATCGCCTGGGGCAACACGACGAAACGCATGACGTCCATGCGCGACAGGCCCAGGCTGTCGCCGGCCTCGATCTGCGCCCTGGGCACCGACTCCAGCCCGGCCCGCACGATCTCCGTCACATAGGCGCCGGAGAACACCGACAGGCAAATCAGGCCGAGCAGAAAATTGTCGATCAACTTGGGTGTTCCGAACAGGATGCTGATCCACCATTGCCACAACGGTGACAAGGACCGGACCCGGTCGCCGATGGCCTGCGTCGGCATGATCGGGCTGGCGATTAAATAGACGAACACAAATACGAAAACGACCGGCGGGATGTTGCGGATCAGCATGACGTAGGCGCTGCCGATCAACCGGAAGAACAGGCGCTTGCTGGTGCGTGCAAGGCCCATCACGGTGCCGATGATGCCGGCCATCAGAATGCCCCAGAACGCCAGCCGCAGGGTCGTCAGCAGGCCCTCGAAGAGCAGGTTCGGAACCCATTTTCCGGTCGCCTCGTCCAAGCGGTAGACGAACGGCCAGACGGTGGCCCAGTTCCACTTGTAGCTGAAGACGGAGCCGGCACGCCACGACAGGACGCCCACGATACATGCGCACGCCGCAAGCAGCGCCCAGTCGACCCAGGTCCAGCGCGCGTGTTTCCTGGCCGGCGGTCGGTTCATCGGCGCATCAACAAGAGCAGCACAGCCAGACCACGAATCGGGGCTAAGGAACGAGTGTGGCCCACTCCTGGGTCTTGAACCAGTAGTTATGGCGCTGTTTGAGCCAGTCCTTGTTCCTGCTTATCCAGTCGTTGAAATACGCCAGCGCGTTCGGGCTGTTCTTGCGCATGCCAAAACCTTCGACCGAATTGGACACGTTGTCGCCGGCCGGCTTGAACAGGCGCTCCGGGTTTTTCAGCGAGAAAAAGGTCGGTTTGGGTTCGCTGGAGACGATGGCGTGCGCGCTGCCATTGATGACCTCCTGGAAGGCGATCGCGTCGTCGTCAAACTGGCGTACGGTCGCCTTCGGCCACTTTTCCTCGATGATCTTGCACGAGGCGGTGCCGCGCCGGCACACCCATGTCACGTTGCTGTTGTTGTAGTCGTCGGGCCACCTGAGTGTGGACGCCAGTTGCCTGGAGGCAGCGACGCCCTGGCCCGATGTCGAATACGGTTCGGTGAAGTCGATCTGCTCCTTGCGCGCCGGTGTCACCGTGAGCCCACCGATGATCAGGTCGAATTTGTTGGCGATCAGCGAGGGAATGATGGCGTCGAAGGCGGTCGGGATCAGGTCGACCTCGACACCCATGTCTTTCGCCAGCCTGGTCGAAACGTCGATCTCGAAGCCTATCCACTGCCCCTGCTTGTCGCGCATGGCCCAGGGGATGAAGCTTCCGAATCCCACTTGCAGCCTGCCTCGCTTCTTGATCGTGTCGATCGTGTTGTCCTGCTGGGCGAACACGGGTTGCGTCAGCAGGAGCGGAAGTGCCAGCAGTGTTGCGAGCCCGATCAGGCGTTTGAGGCGATTCATTCGAGTGTCCAGACAAACAGGGTTTACAGATGTGAATTGGTCCGAAGTCGCAAATCGCGGCGCGCGATTCAATGGACCTTGTAACGGCGTTCCAGCCAGCCCACCCCAAGTGACAGGGTGATCGTCATGACCAGGTACATGGCGGCCGTGGTGAGCCAGATCTCAAACGCCATGAAGGTGTCGGACACGACGGTACGGGCCTGCGTGGTCAGATCGAACACCGCGATGACACTCACGATCGCCGAATGCTTGACCAGGTTCACGACGATCCCGCCCAACGGGGGCAGCATCAGCGGAACGGCCTGCGGCAGGATGATTTCGCGGTACAGGTGGAAGGTCGAGAAGCCCAGACTCTGGCCGGCTTCGCGCTGGCCCCTGTGCACGGCGACGATGGCGCCGCGGATGATTTCAGCGGTAAAGGCGCCTTCATAAAACGCGAGGCAGAGAATGCCGGCCCATTGCCTGGGCACGCCCAGGATCGCCGCGATGATGAAGTAGAAGATCAGCATCTGCACCAGGATCGGGGTGTTCCTGATCACCTCGACGTAGACCCACGCGATGGCGGCACCCACGACTGACCCGGATAACCGCAGCAGCGCCACGACCAGCCCGATCGCCATGGCCAGCAGCCCGGCCGTCCACGCGATGTCCACCGTGACGAAAACGCCTTTCATCAAGGGGCCCCAGATGAGCTCCCCGTCGATGACCCGGTATAGGTATTTGGGCACCTTGGACCATTTCCACTGGTAGTCCATGCTCTGCGCGCCATGGACCGTGACGGCCACGAGCACGACCGCCAGGACCGCGAACTGCAGTGCCTCGAACCATGCCGAGCGATGCCAGACTACGGCGCGTGCCGGCGGTCTGGATCGAGTGCTTACGTTCAATTTAGTTGCCTCTGGTTAAATTTACCATAATCGCGTGGCGTCGTCCGGTCACGGAGCAGCCGCATGGCGGCCATTGCGGATGCGCCACGCGTTGATTTCACGCGGAATGTCGAAGAAGCTGCTTCCGGTCGCCCTGGGCTTGACCTGGCCTGGGTATGGCGAAGAGCCGAAGACTCGAAGGGCTCGATGGCTTTGACAGGCTCACCCCGGACGGTGTCGCCTATGCGAAATGATCAATAGAATCGACCTCGGACCATCAGCCATGCACTGGCGCCCGCATCTCCGGTGCACGGCGTCGCAGGAGACACCATGTTCGACACCACCATCGCAGGCAGCCTGCCCAAACCGTCCTGGCTCGCGGAAACGCAAAAATTGTGGCCGCTATGGAAAGGCGCCGGCGACGACTTGCAGCAGGCCAAGGCCGATGCCACGCTGCTCTGGATCAAGGCGCAGGAAGACGCGGGGCTGGACATCATCGGCGACGGTGAACAGGCGCGCCAGCACTTCGTGCACGGATTCGTGGAGCATGTGGGTGGCATCGACTTCGAGCACAAGGTCACGATGGGCATCCGCAACAACCGCTACGACGCGCAGGTGCCGCAGGTGGTGGGCCCGCTCACGCTGCAGGGCCGCGTGCATGGCTTCGAAGCCCGGCTGCTGCGCGCGCACACCACGCGGCGCACCAAGTTCACGTTGCCCGGGCCGATGACGATCGTGGACACCGTGGCTGATCGTTTTTATGGCGACCGCTTCAAGCTGGCGATGGCTTTTGCCGAATTGCTGAACCAGGAGGCGTTGGCCCTGCGCGAGGACGGCGTCGACATCATCCAGTTCGACGAGCCGGCCTTCAACGTCTACATGCAGGACGCCGCCGACTGGGGCGTGCAGGCGCTGGAGCGCGCCGCGCAGGGCCTGGCGCGGCCGGCCGCACCGGGTGTGCGGGCCTGTACCACGGCAGTGCATATCTGTTACGGCTACGGCATCCAGGCCAACACCGACTGGAAGCAGACGCTGGGTCGCGAATGGCGACAATACGAACAGGTGTTTCCGGCGCTCGCCAAAAGCAGTATCGAGCAGGTCAGCCTCGAGTGTTACCACTCGCAGGTTCCGCTGGAATTGATGACGCTGCTCAAGGGCAAGGACGTCATGGTCGGTGTGATCGACGTGGCCAGCGAAGAGGTTGAAACGCCCGAGCAGATCGCCATGACGATCGGTCGCGCGTTGAAGTTCGTTCCGGCCGAGCACCTGCTGGCCTGCACCAATTGCGGCCTGGCCCCGATGCGCCGGGACATCGCTGTCAGAAAGCTGGAGGCGCTCGGGTTGGGTGCTGCGTTGGCGCGCGACCGTTACCTGTAGCGAACCCGCGGGACGGGTGCAGACCGCACCGGTTCCAGGCGTGGCGCGCGCATCGTCGATCGTGTCACGGCACGCAACGAGGCGGTTCCCGATGAATGTCCGGCGCATAGAGTTGATCGCCAGCGGCGCCGGGTTGTACCAACAAACCGAGGGTTTCGTGGGCCGGCAAGGCCTGCAGATTCTGTCGGAGTGATTCAGGCGGTTTCGCACTCAATTCTTCAGAAGTTGTCCGCCCGTTTTCGGCCCGTTGCGGTCGTTGGTTTGCCCTGGTAGCGGCTCGCCACCATGGTTGGCAGGGCCGCGGGCCGGCAGTGACTGTTCTCCGGGTCACTCGCGAGCGACTGCTCCTGGTGTGCCAGCGCCGCTGCGTCAACGACTT
>JANLQZ010000522.1:0-1948 GCA_031368125.1 Betaproteobacteria bacterium | reverse complement strand
ACCATGCCGGCCGGCCACGACACGCCGCGCATCACCGAGCGCTTGATGGCCTCCACGTCGATGGCCTGGTACAGCGCCTTGCGCACTCGGATGTCCTTGAACGGGTTCTTGCCCTTGACGTCGGAATACAGCAGCTCGTCGCGGGCCTGGTCCATTCCCAGGAAGATGGTGCGCAGCTCCGGCCCCTGCACCACGGTGAAGGCGCCCGAGCTGGTGATGCGCGCCACGTCCTGCAGCGGCACGTTGACCGTGGCGTCGAGCGCGCCCGACAGCAGCGACGAAGTGCGCGTGGCGTCCGACTGGATCGGCGTGAAGTCGACTTCTGTCAGGTTGTGGCGGGGCTTGTCCCACCACGTCGGGTTGGCAACCAGCACCGTCTTGATGTCGACCTCGCGCGACTTGAGCACGAACGGACCGGTGCCGTTGGTGTTGCGGTTGGCGAAGTTTTCCTTCTTCTGCTGCAGGTCGCTGGCTTCCTTCGCATTGTTGGCCTCGCACCAGGCCTTGCTCATGATGGTCAGGTTGAGCATTTCGTTGAGCAGCAGCGGGAACGGCGCCTTGGTCTCCACATCGACCGTGAAGGCGTCGACCTTGCGCACGTCCTTGACGTTGCCCAGGTTGAGCTTGGAGATCGAGCCGGGAGTCTGTATGCGCTGCCAGCTGAACACCACGTCGTCGGCCGTCATGGCTTCGCCGCCGTGGAACTTGACATTGCGGCGCAACTTGAAGCGCCATACGGTCGGGCCCACCGAGGTCCAGGATTCCGCCAGCGCCGGTTCGATTTCAACCTTTTCGTTGAAACGCACCAGCCCCTCGTAGATGTTGTTCATGAACGAGTTCGTGAACGAGTTGTTGGTCGAATAGGGGTCCATCGACAGGGCGTCGGCCGACGCGGTCCAGGTAAAGGTCTTGGCCTCGACGCCGGAGGACCCGAGGGCCATCGACAGGGCCAGCCCGATTGCCAGCAGTTGCTTTTTCATTGAAATGACTCCTTGTGTGAAAGGTGGACGTGAAACACTCATGCGGTCCTGGCTGCGCGCCCGGGCCTGCCTTGTGCCTGCGGCCTGGCGCGCTGCGGCGCATCCGGACCGGACGCCGCAAGCACCTGTGCGAGATCGACCGGCCGGGGTTCGTCACCGAGGCGAAGCTGGCGCTCGCAACCCAGCAGGTGCTCTTCCATCAGGCGCTCGGCCTCCTGGTGTTTTCCGGTTTCGATGGCTTGCAGGATTTCCAGGTGCTCATGCACCGAACAGGTATTGGTGCCGGGCACGTCGTACAACGCGACCATCAGCGAGGTCTGCGAGACCACGCGCTTGAGGTGCTCTTCGAGTGAGGCATTGCCGGTGGCGGCCGCCAGATCGAGGTGGAACTTGCCCGCCAGCCGGATATAACGCGAGGTGTCGCCGGAGCGGTTGGCCTCGCGCTCTTCGCCCACTTGCCGGCGCACCGTGTTGATCCAGGGCCGGCAATCGGATTTGGCCAGGCTGCGCACCACCCCGGCCTCAAGAATGCGGCGCACGGCGTAGACGTCGCGCGTGGTGCCGACCGACGGCCGCGCAACGAAGGCGCCCCGGTTGGGAATCTGTTCGACCAGGTGGTCGCCGGCCAGCCGGTCGAGCACCTTGCGCAGCGTGCCGCGCGAGGTGCCCAGGATGCGGGCCAGATCCACCTCAGGCAATTTCGTGCCGGGCGGCAGGCGGTGCTCGTAAATGGCGTCCGCCAGACGCTCCTGCACCCGCGTTTCCTCGCTGACTTCGGGCGCGCCGGTGTGCCCGATGGGCGCGTTCGCATCGGCGCGGTCGCTGGACGTGGGGGGCAGGGCAGTCATGGTTTTCGATGCATTCGGCTGGACGGATTGTGCCGCTTGCCAAAAGTTTGTCAACAATCATTTTGTGTTTTGTGCATTTTTGTTAACAAAATAGGGAAAACCCTAGGCCCGCTGCGACCG
>JANLQZ010000484.1:0-10827 GCA_031368125.1 Betaproteobacteria bacterium | reverse complement strand
CTCAAACGGGGCGTGGTGGTCAACATCGACGCCACGGTGCAGAGCATCCAGATGGCGCTCAAGGAAGCCGAGTTGATGGCCGACTGCAAGATCACGCGGGTCTACACCGGCATCACCGGCAGCCACATCCGCGGCATCAACTCCAGCGGCATGGTTGCGATCAAGGACCGCGAAGTGACGCAGGCCGATGTGGCGCGGGTGGTGGAAACCGCCAAGGCGATCAACATCTCGACCGACCAGCGCCTGCTGCTGGTGGAGCCGCAGGAGTTCATCATCGACGGGCAGGACGTCAAGGAACCGATCGGCATGAGTGGCATCCGGCTCGAAGCCAAGGTCCACATCGTGACCGGCGCGCAAAGCGCCGCGGAAAACATCATCAAGTGCGTGCGCCGCTGCGGCCTGGAGGTGGAGCAGCTGATGCTCAACCCGCTGGCGTCGAGCCTGTCGGTGCTGACCGACGACGAGCGCGAACTCGGCGTGGCGCTGGTCGACATCGGCGCCGGCACCACCGACGTGGCCATCTTCACCAATGGCGCGATCCGCCACACGTCGGTGATACCGATCGCCGGCGACCTGATCACCAGCGACATCGCGATGGCATTGCGCACTCCGACCAAGGACGCCGAGGAGATCAAGGTCGAAAGCGGCTTTGCCAAGCAGCTGCTGACCGACGCCGAAACCCAGGTCGAAGTGCCCGGCCTGGGCGACCGCGGACCGCGCCTGCTGAGCCGACAGGCGCTGGCCGGCGTGATCGAGCCGCGGGTGGAAGAGATCTTCGCGCTGGTGCACCAGGTGATCCGCGAGTCGGGCTACGAGGAAGTGCTCTCGTCCGGGATCGTGCTCACCGGCGGCAGCTGCGTGATGCCCGGCATGGTCGAACTGGGCGAGGACATATTCCTCAAGCCGGTGCGCCGCGGGGTGCCGAAATACGCCAACGCGCTGTCCGACATGGTGGCCCAGCCGCGCGCTGCCACCGTGATGGGACTGCTCGAAGAAGCACGCCTGTCGCGCATGCGCGGCTTCAAGGTGGCGCAAAAGAACGGCTCGATGAAAACCGCCTTTGGCCAGGTTCGCGACTGGTTTGTGGGGAACTTCTGATGACTATCGATCTTTGCGCACATCACGACGACGACTTCAACCGGCACATGCCATCCCGGACCCGCTCCGGGATCGATGGACTGGGCCTGCCGCGACCCCGGACCCGGTCCGGGGTCGCGACCGCACCCGGGCTTCGCAATGGCAGCACCAAGATCTGGCTGGCGCGCGGCAGCCCCCACACCACCTGGCCCTGCACCGGCCCGCCGGGCTGACGGACGACGAAAACAAGGCAACGGACATATTTTTGGCAACTGCAATTCAGGAGAAAAAAATGAGCATCGAAATGATTGAAGAACATGCGTTCAACCTCGGCACCCAGATCAAGGTGATCGGCGTCGGGGGCGGCGGTGGCAATGCGGTGGAACACATGATCCGCTGCGACGTGGGCGGCGTCGAGTTCATCTGCGCGAACACCGACGCCCAGGCGCTGAGCCGCAGCGCGGCGCACAAGACGATCCAGCTCGGCCACACCGGCCTGGGCGCCGGCAGCAAGCCCGACAAGGGGCGCGATGCGGCCGAACAGGCGGTGGAGGAAATCCGTGCGGCGATCGACGGGGCGCACATGCTGTTCATCACGGCCGGCATGGGCGGCGGCACCGGCACCGGCGCTGCCCCCGTCATCGCCCGGGTGGCGCGCGAGATGGGCATCCTGACCGTCGGTGTGGTGACCAAGCCGTTCGACTTCGAGGGCGGCCGGCGCATGAACATCGCCGACACCGGCCTGGCCGAACTCGAAGTCAACGTCGACTCGCTGATCGTGGTGCTCAACGAGAAGCTCGAAGAAGTGCTGGGTGACGACATCACGCAGGACGAGGCTTTCGCGCACGCCAACGACGTGCTCAAGAACGCGGTGGGCGGCATCGCCGAAATCATCAACGTGCCGGCCCACATGAACGTGGACTTTGAGGATGTGCGCACTGTGATGGGCGAGCCTGGCAAGGCCATGATGGGCACCGCCACGTCCGGCGGCCCGGACCGCGCCCGCATTGCCGCGGAACAGGCCGTGGCCTGCCCGCTGCTCGAGGGCGTAGACCTGTCCGGCGCCAAGGGCGTGCTGGTACTCATCACGGCCAGCAAGGGCTCACTCAAGCTGTCGGAGTCCAAACTCGCGATGAACACGATCCGCGCCTTCGCCTCGCCCGACGCCCTGGTGATCTACGGCACCGCCTACGACGACATGCTGGGCGACGACATCCGCGTCACCGTGGTCGCGACCGGCCTGAGCCGGCAGGGGCAGCGCCGCAACGCGCCGCCATTGCAGGTGCTGCGCACCGGCACCGACAACGTGCCGTTCCATGTGCCGACGCTGACCAACCAGGTCAACGCCGGCGCGATGGGCGGCATGCCGCCGGTTAACAGCGCGCAGCCGGATTACGGCAGCATGGGCACACCGGCGGTGTGGCGCGGCCGCACTTCGGCGGCAGCCAAGGTGGACGCGTTGTCGAGTGGCGGCATGGACGACTACGAGATCCCGGCCTTCCTGCGCAAGCAAGCCGATTGACGTTGCCCCCGTGCGTCCCGTGCTCTGGCACGGGCCGTGGCTTGTCGCTGCCCCCTCGGCGGTTACGGCCGACTCGGTAAAATCGCCCGGTGCTCAGACAAAGAACCCTCAAGTCCCTGACCCGCGCCGTTGGCGTGGGGTTGCACAGCGGCCAGCGGGTGGAGTTGACGTTGCGGCCGGCGGCGCCCGATACCGGCATCGTGTTCCGGCGCGTGGACCTGCCGGTGCCGGTGGAAATTCCGATGTCGGCATCCGCGGTCTCCGATACCCGCATGGCCACCACCGCTTCCAACGGTGTGGCCAAGGTGGCGACGGTGGAGCACCTGATGTCTGCCTGTGCCGGCCTTGGCATCGACAACCTGTATGTGGACATCACGGCCGAAGAGGTGCCGATCCTGGACGGATCGGCTGCCTCGTTCCTGTTCCTGCTGCAAAGCGCCGGCGTCGAATGGCAAAAGGCGGCACGCAAGTTCATCCGGGTCAAGCAGTCGGTCGAAGTGCGCACGGGCCAGGGCGCATCGGTCAAATGGGCGCGGCTCGACCCGTACCATGGTTACAAGCTCAGTTTCGAGATCGTGTTCGACCATCCCGCGGTCGATTCCACCGGCCAGCGCGTGGCCTTCGACATGGGCACCGGCTCCTATTCGCGCGACATCGCCCGGGCCCGCACCTTCGGTTTCACCAAGGACGTGGAAACCATGCGCGTCAACGGCCTGGCGCTCGGCGGTGGGCTTGACAACGCGATCGTGATGGACGACTACAAGATACTCAACTCGGAGGGCCTGCGTTACGACGACGAATTTGTCAAGCACAAGATCCTCGACGCGATCGGCGACATGTACATGCTGGGCAAGCCCCTGCTGGCCAGCTACAGCGCGTTTCGTTCCGGCCACGAACTCAACAACCGGCTGGCGCGCGAACTGCTGGCGCGCAAGGACGCATGGGAAATCGTCACTTTCGAGGACGAACAGGAAGCGCCCGCCGGCTTCGCACAGCTGGCGCCGGCCTGGTAGGGCGCCGCCTCCACGACGCCACGACCGCATGTTGCTGTTTCGCTGGTTGATCCTGCTGCTGCTGCTGGGTGCGGTGGTGTCGTTCTCATTCTTCATGGCCACCGGGCAGGCACGCTACAAGCGATTCGGGCTGCTGGTGCTGAAATGGACGCTGATCGCGGCATTCGGCTTCTTCGCCGTGCTGATTCTCGAACGCGTCGCCTAACCAGACACTTGAGAGCCCCCATGCGCATACCTGCCTGGACCCCGGAACAGCACCCGCAGCCGCAGGACCTGGTCGACGCGATCCTGGCGCGGCGCGGCGGAAAACTGATCAACCTCGACCGCGCCCTGCTCTGGAGCGAGCCGGTCGCGCGGGGCTGGAACCTCTACATGAAAAACCTGCGCACCGGCCTGGGTGCAAGCCGCAAGCTGCGCGAACTGGGCATCTGCACGGTGGCGCTGCTCACCGGTGCCGACTACGAATACCACCACCACGCGCCCGACTTCATTGCCGCTGGCGGCACGCAGGCCGAGCTCGATGCGTTGCAAACGGCGGTCCGGGGTGATGCGCGCGAACCGGCGACCGATCCCGCGCTGGGCGAGATGGAGCGCCTGGTCGTGCAGTACGCGGCCCAGATGACGCGGGACGTGAAGGTCTCCGATGCGCTGTTTGGGGCCCTGCGATCGCGCCTGGACACGACGGAACTGGTGGAGATCACGACCGCGATCGCCGCCTACAACATGGTCGCACGGGTGCTGGTGGCGCTGGGCGTGACGCCCGAAACAGAGTAAGCGCCCCGCCACGCAGTCGCGCGCTGCGGCCAGCCGGCCGGCCATGCGCGCCGCGCGCTTCAGCCGGCAAAACGCAGCACCGGGCAAAGCCGCGCGGCCAGACCCAGGGAAGGGGCCACCGCCCTGACGCGCTGTGCGCTACCGCACAGCGACGCAGCGCGCGCGCTCCCATAATGCACAGTAGTGCGAAATACCTCCCCGCCGCGAGCCCGCGCGCGACCGGTCAAATCCCGATTACCGAGAGCAAGCCATGGTCCGACTGCAATTCTCGATTGAACTGAATTACGAGATCGACGCGCCAGGTTGCGATTTCATCTTCAGCATCCATGCCGCGCAGACCGCGCATCAGATCGTGGTCGGCGAGTCGCTCGCCATCAGCCAGGCGTTGTCACCCAACCTCTATACCGACCCGGTCACGCACACGCGATTTCTGCGCCTCAAGGCCTTTGCCGGCCCGCTGAGGGTGCGTTACGACGCGACGGTCGACCTCGACCACTACACCGCGCAGCCGGGCCAGATCGGCGAAGTGCCGGTGGCCAACCTGCCAGGGCCGGTGCTGCCGTACATCTACCCGAGCCGTTATTGCCAGTCGGACCGGCTGCACCGCTTCGCGGTCAAGGAGTTCGGCCATTTGTGGCAGGGTTACAGCCGCGTGCAGGCGATCCGGGACTGGGTGCAGAGCCGTGTCACCTTTCGCTCCAACTCCTCCACCGGCAACACCACCGCCGTGGACACACTGGTGGAGGAGGTGGGTGTGTGCCGCGACTTCGCGCACCTGATGATCGCGTTGTGCCGCGCAGTCAACATCCCGGCCCGTTTTGCCACCGGCATCGACTACGGTGCCGACCCGGTGCTGGGGCCAACCGATTTCCATGCCTACGTCGAGGTGTACCTGGGCGACCGGTGGTACATCTTCGATGCCTCCGGTGTCGCGATACCGATGGGCTTCGTGCGTTTTGGCACTGGCCGCGACGCGGCCGACTCGGCTTTTGCCACCATGTTCGGCGGCGTGCGCGGCGCGGCGCCGGTGATCACGGTGCAAGCCATCCCGAATGCGCAGGGTGTATTGGTGCTGCCCCAGCATGTGCCGTACGCGTTGTCCACCGACGGACAGTCGGTGCGGGGCTGAAGCGGCGAAGATGGTCTTCGGCCGCCCTGGCCGCGCCCGCCTTTGACGCATGAGGCACGGCTCTGACTTACGACCACGGCCATCGCCCTTACTTGCAGCCCCTTGCCCGCATACGGTTGCGTAGTCGCGATCCCCAACACATGCGCCGTGTCGGTGCGGGGTGGCCCGATGAGACTGTATTCGCTGGTGGATGCGGGGCCGCGGTAACGACCAGTTGCGTACACTTCTCCAAGAGTAAACTTAGACCCATGGAAAACATCGACAACCTCATCCTTGAGCACCTGCGAGCCATACGCGCAGACATTGCTGGAATCCGGGACGACATTCGAGAGGTCAAACAACGCCTGTCAAACGTCGAAAGCGGTATTGGCAGTTTGAAAAGAGACACGGCAGACCTGTACACCGAGAACGCGGCGCAACACGTACGTTATGACCGCTTGGCCGACCGTATAGAAAAAATAGAAAGACGCTTGGAACTCACTAGTTGAAAAGGCCCCAACAGGGCCTTTTTGATGACTGGTGCGTCTGACTGGTGCGTCGTGCGGCCGCCAGAGGCTTCTGCACCGCATTTGACGATGTAGATTATGTGAACCTACCTTAATTTGAGGGGAGTGTCATGAGCGTAAAAGCATTGGTAATTTATTTTTTCACTGCCCTGCAAATGGCGATGTCGTTTGCTCAAGAACCCGTGAGCCTGACCAAAGTTCAAGAGCATTTTGTTTCGCCTTGGATTTTCACAATAGATGGCGATCCTCGGCAGCTTGTGCTGTCGATAAAAGCCGTTACTCCAAAGCAAGAAGGAGGATTCAACCTGGACATCACATATGGAGAAGTGAATGGCAAGCAAGGCCCTTTCAGCGCCGAGCTTGCATTCGAAGGTGGCAAGGCTCGACTAGTCTTCGTTACCCAATCCAAAAACAGACTGGATGTCCTCCAGACTTCAGATAACTCCTTTCAAGGAACATTCATGGGGAAGATCGCCAAATTGGAGAAGGTGGCACAAGAGACTTTGACTGCAAAACAAAGTGCGAACACTCCCGCAGTCTGCATGGCCTTCGCCGGAGGCTGGCGTGGTGGATGGCAAGACTTTGACACGCAGAAGTCGATGCGTTTGTGGGTGAGCAATATCGGCCCAGATTGCACCGCAAAAATCTCGTATCGCACAAGTAGCAGTAACGAGAAACCAGCAGACTCTGACTTCTGGCAAAAGAAGATTGACGTACGGGACGGAGTGGCAACCCTGTCTGTTCCATGCAGCAACGTCGGTCCGTGTGACCTGAAGGTTGTGAACACAGGCAAAAAAATTGTCATCAAAGGGAACTACATCGCCAACAGCTACACCAACAATCTGCTCCTGGAACAGCTGGATTGACCAATTGACTCGACTACAAGTTACCGCGGGTTTAACCCAACCGGTAACTTTTTCTTCTGCACCGCATTTGACGATGTAGATGATGTAAACACCTGGTTTGAATGATGAATTTTCCCGCATCACTCTGACTGGCACATAAAGTACCTTGGATTTCAACGCGATGTGATGCTGTCGGAACATGGTCGAAAACCCAGTTTCGACGGTCTTCCGCCTGGCGGCTTCGACAAGTTTTCAATTCGTCGAGAACATGGTTGTTTTGATGCGGGGCAACTCCATCAATCGAGCCGGATGTCGAAGATCGTCTCTGTCGATTGCCCACCAGCCAGGCAAGGCGCCCAGAATAGAGGCCCATGCCAAACTGCTTTGTCGAATGCGCGCGCTGGTTCGAGCCCGGAAATCGTGTTTCGACGAACCGGCCCAACACACCCACATGCGGACGCGATCACGTCTCTTCCTTGCCCTCTTTTGCATATTGGCCCGGTCGTCCGACCCGGCCTTTCACCTTTGCGGCGCGCCCCTGATCAACCATCGCGGCCAGCGCCCGCAATTGCTTCGCCCGGCCCGCATGGGCATGCGTGATCGCCATTCCCAGCGCGTCCGCTGCGTCGGTACCGGGCAGGCCCGGCAGCGCCAGCAGCCGCCGCACCATTTCCTGCACCTGGTTCTTTTGCGCCTTGCCGTAACCCACGACCGCCTGTTTCATCTGCAATGCGGTGTATTCCGCTACCGCCAGGTCGGTCGAAACCAGCGCGCTGATGCAGGCGCCGCGTGCCTGGCCCAGCAGCAGCGTGGACTGGGGATTGACGTTGACAAACACGATCTCGACCGAAGCCGCATCGGCCTGGTAGCGCTGTGCGATCTCGCGCACACCATCGAACAGCACCTTGAGCCGCGCCGGCAGGTCGGTCTTTTCCAGATGCAGGGTGCTGACCGTTCCGCTGGCGACGTAACGCAGCGCCGTGCCGTCGACGTCGATCACGCCAAAACCGGTCGTCCGCAGCCCCGGGTCGATGCCGAGAATTCTCATCGGACAGGCGCTGCGCATCGGGGCGTATGGCGCATCAGGTTCAAAGGCTGAAAAACCAGCGTACCGAATGGAAGAACACCGGTGCGGCAAAACACAGGGCGTCGACCCGGTCGAGCAAGCCGCCGGTGCCGGTCACCGACACGCCCTCGGCGCCCCAGCTCGGTATGCCACGGTCGCGCTTGATCGCCTTCATGACCAGGTGGCCGAGCGAGCCGGCGACACACGCCACGAACGAGAGCGCCAGCGCCTGCCCGGGCGCAAACGGCGTGATACCCGCCAGCAGGCCGCCCAGCAGGCTTCCCGCCGCCACGCCGATGCACCAGCTCGGCCAGTTGAAGCTGCTGCTGATGGCCGGTGCGGCCGGCGCGCGCTTGAGCCTGCGCACGGCGAAATACTGGGCCACCATACACACCTGCACCACCAGCACCAGGAAGATCACCAGGAACGCGTTCTTGTCGCTGTACTTGGGGAAGTCAAGCAGCAGCAGGGCCGGCACATGGCTCATGCCGTAGATACACACCATGATGCCCCACTGCAGCTTGGCGTTGCGCTCCAGAAACCGCTGCGGGTCATTGGCCAGCGCGCTGACCACCGGGATGGCCAGGAAGACGTAGACCGGGATGAACACAGTGAACAGGTCGAAATGCTCGGTGCCGACCAGCACGTACTGCAGCGGCAGCACGACAAAAAAAGCCAGCACCAGGCTGCGGTGGTCGCCGCGGCGCGTGGGCGACAGGGTCAGGAACTCGCGCAGGGCAAAAAACGACACCAGGGCGAACAACACCGTGGCCACCGTGTCGCCCGACAACCAGCCGACCCAGAACACGATCGCCATCACCCAACTGGTCCGCAACACGCCGTCGGCGCGCGCCAGCAGTTGCCGGCGCGCGTCGCCGACCGAGCCTTCGGGCTGTTCGCGGATCGACATCAGAAAAATGGTGATGCCCGCGACGGCCAGGCAACCGAACACGATCAGGAACATCGCACCCACCTGTTGGGTGGCGCTCAAGCCCTTGAGATAGTGGTTCATGGCCCAGGTGTCGCTCAAACGTCCCGCAGCGCTAGCACCGCGCTGCGCGCCCGGTCGAGGAAGACGCGGCGGTCTTCGCCTGCTTCCACCCGCACCGGCGCGCCGAAGGTGACCGAACACAACACCGGCACCGGCACCACTTCACCCTTGGGCATGACGCGTTGCACGTTGTTGATCCAGGTCGGCACCAGCACCACGTGCGGGAAGTGTCGCGCCAGGTTGAACAGGCCGGCCTTGAACGGCTGCGGTTCCTCGGCGTTGCCGCGCGTGCCTTCCGGGAACAGGATGATCGAGTCGCCACGGTCCAGCGCCTCGATCAAAGGCTCGAGCGGGTCCTCGTTGGCAGTGCGTTCGCGCGACACGTAGATGGCGTTGAACACTCGGGTGGTGATCCATTGGCGAAACGGAGTCTTGGTCCAGTAGTCGCGCGCGGCGATCGGTCGGGTCACGGCGCGCAGATCGCGCGGCAGCGCCGCCCATATCAGCACCAGGTCGGCGTGGCTCTGGTGGTTGGCGAAATAGATCCGCTGCTCGGCCTTGGGCGGGCAACCGTACCAGCGCGCCTGCGACCCGGTCAAGACGCGGATCAATCCCAGCAAGAACAGACCCATCAACTTGGCGAGCATGGCAGCGATGATAGCGACGCTCTCAGGGCAATCGTGCGTCCGGCATACGCGCCGCGATGACTGCCGCGCGACTCGACAGGTAACCCGAGTTGGGGAGTTTTTCGAAATATTTTGGTCGCGGCAGCATGACGGCCAGCCGTGCAGCCTCGAAGGCATTGAGCCGCGCGGCGCTCTTGCGGTAGTAATGCTCGGCGGCCGCCTGCGCCCCGAAAACCCCCTCGCCCCACTCCACGCTGTTGAGGTAGATCTCCAGAATACGCCGCTTGTCGAGCAGGGTCTCGAGCAGCAGCGTCAGCACCAGTTCCTGGCCCTTGCGCAACAAGGTGCGCTCGCCCGACAGGAACAGGTTCTTGGCCAGCTGCTGCGTGATCGTGGAGCCGCCAACGACTTTGGGCGACCGGACTGGGACGGCCTTGCCGGTGCCGGCGCGCCTGGCAGCCTGTTCTTCGGCCCGGCTGTTCTTTTGCCACGCTTTTTCGAGCGCCTCCCAGTCGACGCCCTCATGGCTGCTGTAACCATCGTCTTCGGATGCGATGACGGCCCGCTTGAGCTGCTCGGAGATCTGGTCGTACGGCACCCATTGCTGGCGCCAGGGGACATTCCCCCTGGCGTGCCAGATGCGCCACGCCTCGGAGCGCTGGAACGCGGTCGACTGCGGATCGACCACCACCATCAACGCGATCCGCGCCACGAAGAAGACCTGCAGCGCAAGCGCCGCTGCAACCACCAGAACCACCCAGCGCAACAGCGGGCGCATGTTACTTCGCGGTGACGCGGGTCTCCAGCGTCTCGTCGCGCGTGAACTTGAAGCGCGACACCACCAGGATCTGGTCGGCCTTGCGGCGCATCTCGTCGCTGAACCGCCCGAACGGCGCGGCCGAGCGCGCGATCAATTCAGCGCGCCGGTCCAGCGTCGGATTGCCGGAGCTGTCCACGATCTCGGTCGCCAGCACCCTTCCATCGAAATTGACGGTGACCACCATGGTCAGCTCGCCGTACAGTTTTTTCCCGGCGACCTGCGGAAAGTTCTCGGTGCCCTTGTCTTCGATCGCGCGCCGCAGACCGTCGTAATACACGGCATAGACCTCTTCGCGCGTGGCCGGGCTCACGTAGCGTTTCTTGGGCCGCGCGTTTTCCTGGTTGATGCGGCGCTCGATCTCGGCCAGCAGTTTGACCAACTGGCGGCGCTTTTCCTCGCGCGCCAACTGTTCCGTGGTCAACCCGGGGCGCGCGGGCTCGGGCGGCGGCAACGCGGCG
>JANLQZ010000480.1:0-4266 GCA_031368125.1 Betaproteobacteria bacterium | reverse complement strand
TCCGGCCTGATGCAGCCACTGGCAGAGAAGACCGCCGCCTACAGCCGCCATCTGTACGACATCGCTTCCGGCTCCACCGCAGAATTCAGCAAGGCGTTCGAAGAGCAGGCTTCTGACGCACAGAAGAAGTTCATGGGTCTGGTCGATACGGCCGCCAAGAACGCGCCGGCCGGCTCGGAAACCGCGGTTGCCGTCATGAAGAGCGCAGTTGCTGCCGCCAACAATGCGCTGGAATCGGTGCAAAAGGCTGTCAAGCAGGCTACCGAAGTCGCTGAAACCAACTTCAACACGGTCGCCGCCAACGCAGTGAACGCCACGAAGTCCGCGACCAAGAAGCGCTAATTTGCAAATTGAGGTTGGTCTGGGCTGCGTCTGGGCCTCTTTTCGAGGCCCATGTCTGTACAGCGAGGGAAAACCCTGAGATACTGCAATTTCTTCGGAACACCGAAACAGTTTTTCTGGTTGTCTCCTCGGGTCCTTTCGAAACCTACAGGTTCAGGGATCCCTTCAAGGCCTCATCGCAAGATGGGGTCTTTTTTTTTGCCGCGTTGGCGCCCCGCACTGCTGCCGGTCAGTCCGAGCGCCGGTAAAAGTGGTACCAGCCGTCATCACGGTTATCCGGCAGCGACAGCCGCTGCAAACCGGGAAAAGCGACCGGCTGGTCGCACGCCAGGTAGCCGCCAGGCAAGAGGATCTTGAAAAAGCTCGGGCCAAGGTCGGCTGCCAGGAGCATCGACGCCTCCTTGTTGAAGCTTCCCACGTCGGCATGGATGAAGACCGCCGGCGGCTGCCCCTCGGCCAGGTAGGCAGGCAGCCTGGTGCGGAAATCTCCGAGTCGCAATAGTTGCGCCGGCGGTATGCAGTCGGGATGGGCTTCGACCGCCCGGTCGAACACAAAAATGCTCCGATCCGGAAATCGCGCCCGCAAATGGTCATAGGTCCGCCCGTTGCCCAGGCCCACTTCCAGAATGGGGCCGGCGATGCCACCCGCTTTATCGGCAACGGCATCGATGCATGCGCGCTGCGCCTGCACGCGGTGGATAAAGGCGTCAAGGCGGCTCATGTAATCGAACTCCCACTGATGCACCACGCGATGGCGCGGGAAACACCACGGATTATCTGCGACGGCCGTCGCCGTGGCGGTGGCGGTGGCGGCGGCGGCGGCGGCGGCGGCAAAGGCGTGCCCCTATCTTCCCGCCAATCCAGGCGGCCGAACACCACGCTGTCGGTGCCCCTGGTCCATCCTTACTTGTAAAATTTCAAGGTGACTCCAGACACCACCGCGCCGGTCATCGTCTCTTTGCTGGCGATCGGCATGGCACTGGCATTCATCCTTGCCGACCGGCGCTCCCCGACCAGCCAGGCGCAGTCCCTGTTCCTCGCGTTTGTAGGGATCTCGATCGCGGTCGACGTCTTGCTGGTGCTGCCGTTTCGAAGGGCCAACGGGGTGATCGCGTGGGAAGGGTTGTTCGCGTTGCCCCAGGTCCTGGCGTTCGCGTTCGCCTACGAATGGGTGCTGCGCGTGCGCCGGACCATACCCGCCGGAGACCTGAATACCCGGGGCCCGGACCGGCTGTTGCGCGCGGCCCAAGGGCTGGCCATGTTCTATGGTCTTACGGCGATCGCCTTCCCGGAGCTGCGGGCCGAGCATTTCGGCAACCTCGTACTCGACCCGGGTGAACGGCTCCATCCCTCTTTCTGGCTGTTTTCGGTGCCCCTGGGCCTGTCGATTGCGCTGGGAACAACCGCCACGCTGTTCACGCTCAATCGCCGGCCTGACCGGGCCGAGGCCAGGCGCCTGATCGCGTTCGCCATCGGCGCGCCGATCATGGCGTCCGCCGTGGTCGTGCCGGCCACCATCGCCCCGTTGTGCAGCGCAGTGGGGCTGCTGGTGCTGTTGGTCGGTTCGGTGCAGTACCACGTGACCCAAGGCCAGCGCGCGCAATTCCTGTCGCGTTTTCTTGCGCCCCAGGTCGCGGAACTGGTCACGCGCCGCGGCCTCAAGAGCGCGACCGAGGAAAAGACCCTGGAGCTCTCGGTCGTGTGTTGTGACTTGCGCGGATTCACCGCTTTTTCTGCCGCCACTTCGTCCAAGCGCGTGATCGGAATTCTGCGGGAGTACTACGACGCGGTGGGCGCGGCCGCAGCCGCTTGTGGCGGAACCATCAAGGACCAGGCCGGTGACGGCGTGCTGATCCTGGTCGGCGCACCGATCGCGTTTGCCGACCATGCCCAGCGGGCGCTGGAACTGGCGCGCCAGATTCGCGCGGTGGGCCTTGCATTGACAGCGCATTGGTCGAACACGGAGATGCAGCTGGGCGTGGGGGTTGGCGTAGCCAGCGGCTTCGCCACCGTGGGCGTGATCGGTGGCGCGTCACGGCTGGAATACACCGCGGTGGGCACACCGGTCAACCTGGCTTCGCGCCTCTGCTCGGAAGCGTCCCACGGCGAGGTGCTGGTGGACGAGCGGACCATCGACCTGCTCGGGACCGCAACGCCGCGCGACGACGTGCGCACCGGACTGGCGCTGCAACTCAAGGGTTTTGCGGTGCCAATACAAAGCTACGTGTTGCAGGCGACCTGAACAAGACCTGTGCCGCGCCTCAACTGGCAGGCGGGCGGGCGCAGCAGCGCGCCGAGAGATGCCAGGTGCACGAAGCTGGCATCACTTCGCGCCCGGATTCGATACCTGTTGCAGCTTGAGGGTGGTGTTGGCCAGTCGCTCCGCCAGGATGCGGCACATTTCAACCGCAGCGTCCGCGTTTTCGCGCACGACGCTGCGAAACAGATCACCCGAAAAGCGCAAGACCTCGAGGCGCGTCGTGGCTGTCACCGTTGCCGTGCGGGGCACATGCCCGAAGACCGCGATCTCGCCAATGATTTGGTTGCGTCCCAAGGTGCTGATCACGAGTGAATTGACCGAGATCTCGATCGTGCCTTCGATGATCACATAACAGGCGTCCCCGACATCGCCTTCGCGAAACAGCACCTGTCCCGCGGGATAAGTCAGGCGTTCGCTGCTGAAACACAACAGCTTCTGCTTTGCGGGGGGAATCTTGCTGAAAATCTGAATCCCGCGGATCAGTTCCACTTCCTGTTCTAGGCTCATATCAGGCCTCCTTCGCCGGCACCTGGCCGGATTCAAGTAACGCATTCACGGCGCCAGTGCTACCACTCAGCGTGCCGTAACCGCCGTGTGCCACCACTCGGCCCTGCTCCATCTTGAGGAAATGGCGGAACTGATAATAGTCCTCAGTCCGATTGAGAACCCAATATACAGCGCAACCCTTGCGGCTGCTAAGCACATTGGCCACCAGCCGATCCTGCGCCTTGGAATCCAGCACCGCAGCCGCCTGGTCCAGTATCAGGACGGCCGGACGCTTGAGCAGCGCCCGGCCGATCGCCACCTTTTGCCGATCGGGCAACGACAGGCGAGACCCGCCGGTGCCAACCTGGTAGTCCAGCCCGATCATCAGCACCAGCGGACGCAGGTTCAACTGGTCCAGGATCTCACGCATGAGGGCGCCGATACGGACGCTTCCGCCAGCCTGGCCGGTGGCGATCTTCCCAAACAGGATGTTGTCCTGCAGCGACGCCGCGCCGTTGTAACGCCGCGGATCGAAAAACTCGATCGCACCGTGCAGTGCCGTCGGCAGGTTGGCGGCGAACTGCCGGCGCGCCTCGAGGATGCGGGCCTCCAGCGTCTCGTCGATCAATCCCAAACGGTGCTTGGTGACGATCAGCTTGAACGGCAAACCCAACAACAGGTTGCGATCTGTGTCGTCGATCCGGTCCAGCCCCACCGTCGCGACCTGGGACAGGATTTCCTTGACCTTGGGCTGGTCGTCGTAGGCGATGAAACCGAACCGCTCGAACAACTCGTGACCGGGAGGCAAGTCACTGAAAAGCTCCAGCATCGTCTCGGCAAGTTTGTGCCCGACCTTGAGCAGGTCGATCAGCAGGCCGGTGTCGTCGAGCACCTTGCGGAAGTACGGGTTGAATGCCAGCCGGTCGATATCGAAGGTCTTGCCGACCGGTGTCCCGAACAAGAGGTTTTCGGCCATCGTTGCATTGCGGTTGTAATGGTGCGGGTCGAAGCGTTCCACCAGCTCCATTGCTTCCGGATGGCTCAGCCGTTCGCGCATCGTGTCGCGGGCGCGCAGGATGTTCTCGGCCAATCCGGGGCTGTGCACCGCGCCGACAGCACTCTTCAGGCCGATTTCAAACAGCGTTTCCTCCAGGTCCACCGTCTTGAGGATCTCCAGG
>JANLQZ010000449.1:0-1915 GCA_031368125.1 Betaproteobacteria bacterium | reverse complement strand
GGCCGCAGGCGGGCCCGAATCCGGCTCGAACTCGCCGTCGGATATTTCGAGCAGGGGCAGACAACCATCGCGCTGGACGAACTGAAACAGGCACTCGCCGCGGATCCGAATTTTGCCGAAGCCTACAACTTCCGCGGTGTGTTGTACATGCGGCTCAACGAGTTCAAGCTGGCCGAAGAGAGCTTTCGCCGCTCGCTGGCCCTGGGTCCCGGCAATTCCGACGTTCAGCATAATTACGGCTGGATGTTGTGCCAGCAGGGACGGCATTTAGAGTCGATGCAGCTGTTTGCGCAGGCGCTGTCCAATCCGTCCTACGCAGACCGGCCAAAGACACTGATGACCCAGGGACTGTGCCAGCTCAGGGCCGGGCAGCGCGTGGAGGCCGAGGCCAGCCTGACACGCGCATACGAACTCGATGCCGGCAATCCGATCACCGGCTACAACCTGGCAACCCTGCTTTTTCAACGCGGCGAATTTGTCCGCGCCCAGTTTTACGTCCGCCGCATCAACAACAGCGAGATGGCCAACGCCGAGTCGTTGTGGCTTGGAATCAAGGTTGAACGGCGCCTCGACAACCGCGACGCGATGGAACAACTGGCCAGCCAGTTGCGCAAGCGCTTCGCCCAGTCACGTGAGCTCGGTTGGTACGAGCGCGGAGCGTTCGATGAGTGACGGCTTTGGTGCCGGGGCCGATAACCACAGCCGCGAAGCCGGCCCGGCCGCATTGGCGACCGCCGGTGCAACGCTGCGCAAGGCCCGGGAGCAGGCCGGCCTGCACATCGGCGCACTGGCGGTCTCGCTCAAGGTGCCGGTCAAAAAGCTGGAGGCGCTGGAATCGGACCAGTTGGACCAGTTGCCCGACGCCGTGTTTGCGCGCGCACTCGCGTCCAGCGTTTGCCGCGCCTTGAAGCTGGATCCTGGCCCGGTGCTTCAATTGTTGCCTGAGCAGGCGACGCCCCGGCTACCGGTTGAAAAGAGTATCGGCAACGGGTCTTTCGACCGGCCGGGCACGGGATGGCGCGTGCCGTTCTTGTCGCGGTTGCCAAGGCCTGTGCTGATCAGCGCAGGTGTGCTGTTGCTGGCTGCATTGGCCATGGTGCTCCTGCCGTCGCTCGAAACCATGGGTTCCGTGGGTGCGCCCTCAGCAGTTGAAGCGGTCAAGGTCGAGCCCGTGGCGCCCATCCCTGCAACTACAAACCCGCCGCCCGCGCCCGCTACGGCGGTTGCTGCGCTGCCTGCGGCGTCGGCCGACGTGCCGATGGCGGCAACCCTCATGGGCGTCCCTGAAGCGCAGGCGCAGGTTGCAGACACGGGCAGTGCGTCGGCATCCGGGACAGACCCCGCCGCGATCGGTTCCGGTCTGGTGGTGTTCAAGGCCCGCGGGCCCTCGTGGGTCGAAGTCGCCGATGCAAGTGGTGTGGTGCAGTTGCGCAAGACCATGGCTGCCGGCGAGACGGCGAGCGCGACCGGAGCGGTGCCGCTGTCGGTTGTCGTCGGTCGCGCCGATGTCACCGACGTGGTGGTGCGTGGCGGCGCATTCGACCTGGTGCCGGTGACCAGGGATAACGTGGCCCGATTCCAGATCAAATGACCGAATCCAACGAACCGATAACAACCGCCGTCGTGCCGGTGCGCCAATCGCGCCAGGCGACGGTCGCCTGGCACGAGCGGGTCGTGACGGTAGGTGGTGGCGCTCCGGTACGGGTGCAGTCCATGACCAATACCGACACGGCCGATGCCATTGGTACCGCGATCCAGGTCAAGGAACTCGCACTGGCCGGCTCCGAGATGGTTCGTATCACGGTCAATACACCGGAAGCGGCACAGGCGGTCCCGCATATCCGGGACCAGCTGGACCGGATGGGAATTGACGTTCCGCTGATCGGCGACTTCCATTACAACGGCCATCGCCTGC
>JANLQZ010000423.1:0-6906 GCA_031368125.1 Betaproteobacteria bacterium | reverse complement strand
GGGTTTCCGCGCCGCGCGCCGTATGCGGCCGCCAAGTGGGCGATCCGGGGCCTGACGCGTACGCTGGCGCAGGAGCTGGGGCCGCACGGCGTGCGCGTCAACTGCATCTGCCCGGGTTCGGTGTCGGGCGAACGCATCGAGCGCGTGATCGCCGCCGAGGCCGCCAAGACCGGCGAGAGTGCGCAGGCCGTGCGCGCGCGCATGACCGACGGCGTATCGCTCCGGACCTTCGTCTCGCCGCAGGATATCGCTGACACGATCCTGTTTCTCACCTCGGCCGGCGGCGCGCGCATCTCGGGCCAGGACATCACGGTCGACGGCCATACCGAGACCTTCTGATGCGCTGGCAGCGCGGTGGTGGTCGCGCGGCAACGGGCGAGGACGCCCCGAGGTTGCGCGAAACGGTGGTAGTGCGAGCGCGGCATGGGCCCAGAGCGCGAGAGGCAATTCAATGCGCCCGCGCCGCGGCGGTCGTGCGCGCTTCGATCCGGTCGTTCTTCGGGCTGCTCCCGAATTTCGCGCGGTAGGCGCGCGAAAAGTAGGATGAAGACCCGAATCCGCAGGCCACGGTGATCTCGGTCACGGCCATGCCGGTTTGCTGCAGCAACTCGCGCCCGCGGTCCAGCCGCAGGCCGAGGTAGAGCTGCGAAGGCGGCATGCCCAGGTGGGCACCGAACAGCCGCTCGAGCTGGCGCCGCGTCACGGCCACCATGCCGGCCAGGTCGTCGATCGACAGCGGGTCTTCCACATGCTGCTGCATCAGCCGGATGACCTGGATCGCCTTGTCGTTGTGCACGCCGTAACGGGACGCGATTTCCATGCGCTGGTGGTGCGACTGGCTGCGGATGCGGCCCAGGATAAACCAGTCGGAGATCTGCGTGGCCAGCGCCAGGCCGTGCTTGCGGTCGATCAGCGCGAGCATCATGTCGATGCACGAGGTGCCGCCCGCGCAGCTGATGCAGCGCTCGCCGATCTCGAACAGCGCTTCGCTCAGCTCCAGCGTCGGGTAGCGCTCTGCAAACGGGGAGTGCGAGGACCAATGCAGCGTGACCGGTGTGTTGCGCAGCAGCTTCGCCTCGGCCAGGGCGAAGGCTCCGCCGTCGATCGCGCCGACGGTTGCGCCGCGCCGACGCATGGCGCGCAGCCATTCGCCGAGTTCCGGGCGGTAGTAGCTCAGCGTGTTGAATCCCGACAGCACGAACACGGTTTCAACATCGGTGGCTTGCGCGAACGCGCATTCGGCGTCGAGCAGCATGCCGTTGGTGGCCAGCACCGGGCCACCGTCGGTGCTGATGACCTTCCAGCGGTACGAGTCGGGCCGGAAGTGGTTGGCAACGCGCAGCGGCTCGATGGCCGAGATGAACGCCAGGAAGGAGAACTCTGGCAACACCAGGAAATGGAACACCTGGGGCTGCGGGTGGCTCTTTGCGGTCATCGCCCGGCTGGTCCGCAGCGGGCCGGTGTGGTCTCGCCGCACTTGGCGTCGGCGGACAACCGGGGTCTGAAGCAGTCGGGTTCCGGATGCATGTTGGTGTCCTGTGCCTGCCGATCGATGCCGTTCGCCAGCGCGTCCTGAGGGTAAGAAGGGCCATGCCGATCCAGGCGACCAAATGCGACATCTGCTCGTCTTGATGCGCCTGAGCTCGCGATCGGCTGCGCCGGCGGCCAGCGTTCAGCCTTCAGGTTGATTTCTTGCGCTTGAGCTCGATGCGCCGACGCAGGTCCTCGATCGCCGGTTCGGCGTTGCCAATGCCCGGATTGACCCGGTAGGCGCGCTCGAGGTACACCAGTGCGCGCTCGGGCTGGTCACGCTCGGCCAGCATCTGGGCGTAGCCCGACAACGCGCCGAAATGGTTGGGGACACGCTGGAGGACTTCGTCGCAGTCCTTCATCGACAGTTCGTACAGGTCCATCATGTAGTAGATGGTGGCTCGTTTGTTCCAGGCTTCGGCGAAGGCGGGGCGCCGGGTGATGATGTCGGTGAACACCAGCACGGCCTTGGGCAGTTCGCCCGACTGCATCAACTGCATGCCCTGCTGGTAGAGCGCGTCGATGGCGGCATCGCCCGAGCGGCCCCAAAGCCGCCAGACCACCGCCACCGCGGCCTGTCGCAACGTCGGGTCCGCGTCGAGCAGACGCGGCATCAGGGCGTCCGCGTCGGCGGCGGTTCCGATGTCGGCCAGACGGACCATGGCCTCCAGGCGGCGCAAGGGGTCGGCGTGGCCGAGGGCTTGCAGCGCCTGCTGGCGGTCGAGCGGACCCGCGGCGGTGGCGGGCGCCGCGGCGCCCAAGGCGAGGGCCAGGGCCGATGCGCAGGCCCAGGCGCACCGGAGGAATGGCAACCAAGAACGACGCGTCATGCCCGGACTCCTGTGGTGCGTGGGGTATTCAGCTTAGCGCAGAGTGCTGCCGTACTGCAAGCCGGAGCGGGAACGCCGGAGCGGGAGCGCTCTGGCGCATGTGCCATCCGCGTGGCGACGCCATGGGGATGCGAGCGGCATTGCCCCGGGGCCCTTCGCGCCGATCGCCGGGAAGCTCAGTCGGCCAGAAAGCCCGCGGCCTTGTGGCTGCCGTCGCAATAAGGCTTGTTGTTCGAATGGCCGCAACGGCAAAGGTAGGTCTCGCCAAGTTTGTTGCAGGTACGCCCGGTACCGCTCACCAGCTCCAGATTGCCGACAACGCGCAACGGACCATTGCGGATCGGTGACACGCTCAGCGGCCCGTTGCGCACCGGCAAGGCGTCGAAACTGGAAACAGCCGGTTCACCGGTGGCCGTGAAATGCGCCGCGGTGTGGCTGCCGTCGCAATAGGGCTTGTTGGCCGACTGCCCGCAGCGGCACAAGGCGGCGCGTGGAACCGGCTGCGGCTGGCCGCCGATCAGCAGTTGGGCCTCGATGGCCAGCGGGCCGTTTTCGCGCACGCGCACGGTGTTCACGATCGGTGGCGTGTTGGAGTCGGCCGCGCCCGCAGCGGAATGCGCGTTGCGCGTCACACTGATTGCGCCCGAGGGGCAACTCTTGGCGATATGCATCAACTCTTCGGCCGGCTGGGCATCCGGATGGATCCAGGCGCCCTGGACGTTGGGCACAAACACATCGGGGCGCGACAACACACAGTGGCGCGAATGGATGCACCGCGCTGCGTCGAAATGGATCGTGGCGTCTTTGCCACTGGCGACTTCCATGGACATACAAGAACTCCTTTGTCCAGTCAAGGGAACCCGCCAACCCGGCCGCCGGCCGCTGCCCGCAGCAACTGTCGGTAGACACCCGGCCGGCCGGCCGGCATGGCTGCCATTACCTCGTTGTCGTGGCGGCGGGTCGGAATGCGTTGCGGCAGTCCATGCGCAGCATTGCGGAATGGTACGTGATGCCGGCGAAAAATGTCCGCTCCGGAACAACGAGATCGCCGCGATGGCGGGCGCGCCGGGCAGGCCCGGCACCAGCCGCACGAGGTTCGGCTGCAGCGGTTGCCGCAGGCCGGGTATGTCGCAGTGCAACCCGTCCGCGCAGGCGGTGACGAGGTCGCAACCGCCTCGTTTCCACGCGGTGCAGAGTCGACTTTCATCCATGGTGGCGCGCAAACGACCGCCGCCTTGCGGTGCGGGCATGGCGGGGCAGCGCAACCGGCACGCACGGTGCAATCACCCCGACGGGACCATGGGTTTGCTCCGCCAATGCGTCCAAAACGCGGCGCGCGCGGTAGATACTGTGCCCGAGCCGTGTGCCGCACGCGCCTGGGGCGTCCCTTTTCCCCTTCGGCACAGGAGTACCCCATGAAATTTCGCCTCATCCCGTTGTCACTCTCGGTGGCAGCCTGCCTCAGCCTCGCTGCCACGGGCCCTGCCTGGGCCGACGAAGACGACGGTGGCCGCTTCGAAGTGACCATCACCAATCTCACGCGGGGGCAGCAGTTCACGCCGCTGCTGGTCGCCAGCCACAAGCCGAGCGTGAAGCTGTTCACGCTGGGCAAACCCGCCAGTGGCGAACTGGCCACCCTGGCCGAGGAAGGCAACACCGGCCCGCTCAGCGCTGCTCTCTCGGCAATGCCCGGCACCGGGCAGGTCGTCACCGGCAGCGGCTTGACCAACCCGGGGGCGTCGGTGACGCTGGTCGTCGATGGCCGGCGCGGCTTCGGCATGCTGAGCGTCGCCGCCATGCTGATTCCGACCAACGACGCCTTCGTTGCGTTGAATGGTGTTCCTTTGCCGCGCGGCAACGACAGCGTGAGCTTCTTGGCGCCGGCCTACGATGCGGGCAGCGAGCGCAACGACGAGTTGTGTGTCTCGATCCCGGGCCCGTTCTTCGCCGAATGCAGCGGCTCCGGTGGCGGTGGGGCGCCCGGCGGAGGCGAGGGTTTTGTGCACATCCACTCCGGCATCCACGGCATCGGCGACCTGAGCGCCGCCACGCGTGACTGGCGCAACCCGGTCGCACTGATCACCGTGCGCCGCATGCGATGACGTCGCCACGGCCAGCGGCGCCCGCGTCGCCCACTACCGTCACGGTGTGAAAGGCGCTGTCACAAGCATTGCAGCGCGCCCGGGCGAACCGGGCGCGGCGACACGCCCGGGCGCCTCAACGCCCGCCAGTGGTGGCGCGCCGCATGGTGACCTGCTGGCAGACCTGATCGCTGCCAGCGCGCGCGGCGACCAGCGCGCCTTCCAGCGCCTGTACAAGGCGACCTCGGGTGTGTTGTTCGGCATGGCGTTGCGTATCTTGAAGCGGCGCGACTGGGCCGAAGAGGTGCTGCAGGAGAGCTTCATCTCGGCCTGGCGCCATGCCGCCCGATTTGACCGCAACAAGGGCGCGGCGATGACCTGGCTGATCCGGATCGTGCGCAATCAGGCGCTCGACTGGATCCATCCGTCACGGCCCGACGGTTTCGAACGGATACACGCACAGGTGGCGGATCTCGATCTGACCGACGCCGCGGCGCACGACCACGACACCAGTGATGGCGCCGAGCTGGCGCAATACGCGCGCCACGCCGAACGTATCAACGCCTGCCTGGCCTCCCTCGACGGGCGCGAGCGGCAGAGCCTGGTACTGGTTTTTTTCCACGGCTTGAGCCACGGCGACCTGGCGCGCCACCTGCGCCAACCCCTGGGCACGGTCAAGGCCTGGGTACGCCGCGGCCTGGTGCGGTTGGGGTCCTGTTTGGCCGGAACAACACCGTAGGCGGCATCCGTGAAATTCACCGCCACTCGCCCGCTCCCGCCCGCGCCACGCCGCGTTCTGCACGTGCTTTTGCGCGCAGCGCCGGGCCGCCCCCAAGCGCGCTCGCACCACAGCTCGCAGGGCGAAGGTACACCACTGATCTGCCGGCCCGCCTGCGCCGTACGCCATGCCGGTCGCGGCGCAGCGCCGCCAATGGCCGGCGTTCGAACCGACCCGGTCCGCTGACCGCTGCCTGCCACCATGCGTTACCAGAACGAACAACTGCAGGACCGCCTGGCGGCCGAGTTCGCGCTCGGCAACCTGCGCGGCGCGGCGCGCAATCGGCTGCTGGCGCTGATGCGTCTCGACCCTGGTCTGCGCGCCAAAGTCGCGCAATGGGAGGAGCGGATGTTTCCGCTCGTGATGCGCGCGCCACCGGTCGAGGCGCCGGCGCGGGTCTGGCGCGCGATCCATGCGCGTATTTCGGCCCATGGCGCGCCGCGCCGACGTTGGCGCGGCTGGTTCGCGCGCCTCAGCGTCGGCGGCCTGGCCGCTGCGGCACTGGCGTTATTGCTGTTCATTGCCACGGCACCTCCGCGCGCGCCCGCGTTCGTCATGGTCGCGGTGCTCAATGACGAACACGCGCAGCCTGCCATCCTGGTCTCCTGGACACCGGCGCAGGCGGCCCGGCGGCAACTGGCGCTGCGAATCCTGGCGCATCCGGAGATGCCCGCGGGGACCTCGTGGCAGGCATGGGTGCTACCTGGCGCGGGTGCCGCGCCGGTGTCGCTGGGTCTGGTCAGCGGCGACGAGAACCAGTTGCTCGACATACCAGCCGCAGCGGCGAGCGCGCTATCGGGTGCGGTTGTTATCGGGGTCAGCGTCGAGCCGGTCGGCGGCTCGCCCAGCGGGCGCCCCGGCGGGCCGTTCGTGTTCCAGGGCCTGGCGCTGCGCGTCGATTCCTGACTCCAGACAAGTGTCTGTTCGATGCGCGGATCTGCGTTACGTGACCTGATGACCTGATGACCTGATGACCTCATGACCAAGGCCTGGACCTGCGAACTGTGTTGCCTGTCGTTGGCGCTGGCGTTTGGCGCGAGCGCGGCGCTGGCCGCGCCGGCCGGGGAAAAACCGGCGCAGGAATCCAGGCCAGCAGTCCAGCGCCGGGGCTTTGTGCCGCTGGAGGTCTTCATGGCCGTGGCCGGCAACGACGAGGCCCGTGCGCTCGCCGCGCTGGCGCGCATCGAGGCCGACTGGCATCTGTCTTCGGTTGCGCTGCTGATGGAGATGCTGCACTACGTACCGAACCGGAGCGTGCTGGCACGGCTGGTGGCACTGATCGAAAAAGCCACCGGGCGCGGCTTCAATGGCGACGTCGACGCCTGGTACGAATGGTGGTGGTCCGCGGACCGACCGGTGCACCCGGACTACGCCGAGTTCAAGGCGCGCCTGTACGAAACTATCGATCCGCGTTTCAGGGAGTACTTCGCAGGCCGGCCCGAGGCGCTCATCCGCCTGGACGAAATCCGCTGGGGAGGCGTGCGCCGCGACGGCATACCGCCGTTGAAGAACCCGAAAATGGTCGCCGCGCGCGACGCCGGCTGGCTGCAGGACGACAACATCGTGTTCGGTGTCGCGATCAACGGCGACGTGCGCGCCTATCCCAAACGCATCCTGGCGTGGCACGAGATGTTCAAGGACCGCATCGGCGGGCGCGAACTGGCCGGCGTCTACTGCACCTTGTGCG
>JANLQZ010000358.1:0-2412 GCA_031368125.1 Betaproteobacteria bacterium | reverse complement strand
CTCAGTCCGGCAGCACCGCCGTCACCTCGATCTCGACCTTGGCCCGGGCCTCCACCAGCGCGGCGACCTGCACGCAGGTCATGGCCGGGAAGTTGCGGCCGATGACCTCGCGGTAGACCTGGCCCAGTTCCTTGAGGCGGGCGCTGTATTCGACCCGGTCCACGATGTACCAGGTCATGCGCACCATGTGCTCGGGTCCGGCGCCGGCCTCCTGCAGCACTGCGACGATGTTGCGCAGCGCCTGCGCGGTCTGGGCGATGAAATCGTCGGTCTCGAACTGCTGCTGCGCGTTCCAGCCGATCTGCCCCCCCACGAACACCTGCGTGCCGCGCGCGGCGACTCCGTTGGCATAACCCTTGGCCGGTGCCCATCCGGGCGGTTGCAGGAATTTCATGGTGGCTTGAGTTTGAAGCGTTGCAGTTTGCCGGTCTCGGTGCGCGGCAGGCTGTCCAGGAATTCGATCTCGCGCGGGTACTTGTAGGGCGCAATCGACGCCTTCACGAAGTCCTGCAGCGTGCGGGCCATGGCCGGGTCGGGTGCAAAACCGGGCCGCAGCACGCAGAAGGCCTTGACGACCATGCCGCGCTGCGCGTCGGGCTTGCCGATCACGCCGCATTCGGCCACCGCCGGGTGCTTGAGCAGCGCGTCCTCGACCTCCGGCGCGCCCACGTTGTAGCCGGCGGTGATGATCATGTCGTCGGTGCGGGCCTGGTAGAAGAAGTAGCCATCCGCGTCCTGCAGGAACGCGTCACCGGGATGGTTCCAGCCGTCGCGCACATAGGCCGCCTGGCGCGGGTCGTCCATGTACTTGCAACCGGTGGGACCGATCACCGCCAGTTTGCCCACGGTGCCGCGCGCCACTTCCGCGCCGCTGTCGTCCACCACCCTGGCCACATACCCCGGCACCACCTTGCCAATGGCGCCGCGGCGCACGTCCTGCGGCGCCGATGAAATGAAGATGTGGAACATCTCGGTGGCGCCAATGCCGTCCAGCATCTCGATGCCGCTGGCTTCCTTCCAGAGCTGGCGCGTGGCATCCGGCAGGCCCTCGCCGGCGCTCACGCAGATGCGCAGGGCCGGGTCTCCGCGCTCGCCCCGCAACGCCTTGATGAACGGCGCCATCTGGCGGTAGAAAGTGGGCGCCGTATAACAAATCGTGGCGCCGGATTCGAAAATCAGTCGCGCCATCGCCTCGGGCGTGTAGGGGATGCCGGGGAAATAGACCGACGCGCCAGCCCACATCGGAAAGATCAGCATCCCGCCCAGACCGAAGGTGAAGGCCAGCGGCGGCGAGCCCATCACGATGTCGTCGGGATTTGCGCGCAGCACATGGCGCGGCCAGGTTTCGCAAGCCGCCAGCAAGTCGCGGTGGGTATGCACCGCCGCCTTGGGTTTGCCGGTGGTGCCCGATGTGAAAGCCAGCAGCGCGACGTCGGTCGCGGCGGTCGCGCAAGCACTGAAATTGCCGTCCTTGGTAGCAGCAAGGGTTTCCAGCAGGGGGCAATCGCCGGGCCGGCCGGGGGCCGCCGGATCGCCCGGGTTGAAGGCCAGGATGGTCTTGAGCACCGGGTACTGCGCCTGGGCCACCACCAGCTCCGGCAGCAGTTTGGCCTCACACAATGCCAGCGTGGGCTGGGCCTTGTCGATGATGTCGCCGAGCTCCTTGGCGCGCAGCAGGGGCATGGTGGCCACCGCGACCAGCCCGGCCTTGACCACCGCCAGCCACGCCAGCGCCATCGCGATCGAATTGCCGCCGCGCAGCAGCACCCGGTTGCCGGGAACCAGTGCGTAGTCGTGCACCAGCACCTGCGCAATGCGGTCGACGTGCTCGCGCGCCTGGGCATAACTCACCGTCAGCGTATCCGAACGCAACATCGGGCGCTGGCCGTGGCCCTTATCGAGCGCCTTGTCCAGCAGCTCTTGCACCAGGTTGAGCCGGTCCGGAAACTGCAGTTCGGGCGCATCCAGCAGCAGCCTGGGCAGCTGGGCAGGTACCGGCAGGCGGTCATGCACAAAACGGTCGACCTGGGCGGAACTGGTCATGGCTTATCCCTTCAATACCGATTTGCCGATGATCAACTGCTGCACCTCGGTGGCGCCTTCGTAGATGCGCAGCGAGCGGATGTCGCGGTACAGGCTCTCCACCTTGGTGCCCACCTTGACGCCCAGACCACCATGCATCTGCAGCGCCATGTCGATCACGCGCTGCGAGTTTTCGGTCGCCACCATCTTGGCCATCGCGGCCTGCGACGAATAGGCCTGCGCCTGCGCCGGCGTGGCCGTGCCGACGCAGTCGCGCAGCCAGGCTGCGCGGTAGGTCAGCATGGCGCCCGCATCTACCAGCGCCGCCATCTCGCCGAGCCGGGCCTGCGTCAGCTGGAAGTCGGCCAGCCGCTGGCCGAACATCGGGCG
>JANLQZ010000347.1:0-1587 GCA_031368125.1 Betaproteobacteria bacterium | reverse complement strand
CATCTGCGATGCCGGTGGCTTGATCTCTGGCAGGGTGTTGAAATCCGCGCCCGGGGGGCCGTCGCGGCCCGGCATTCTGCGCCGTTCGCCCAGGAAACCCTTGAAGGTGTAGAACGCGTCGCTGGGCGGCAGGAACGCCAGCTGGTAGTCGACCTCGTCGCGGCCCTCGGTGATGTCTTCTTCGGCAACCGTCGGCTTGTCGCCGAAGCCCATCAGGTAACGCATTTCCTGCGCTGAATTGAAGCGCACCGCCCGATGGCGCACACGGTCGCGCGAGTGGGGATAAAGCTCATTCGAGCGTGCGGCGACATCGAACGCGAGCCGGGCGTCGGCCGGCAGCGGCAACGCCGGTCCCAGCACATAGGTGTGGTGGTAGTTGTGTTGTTGCAGCACCAGCGCGACCGGGCGCGCCGTGGCATCCAGCACCACCGTCGCCGCGGTGTAGTGGTCGAGCTGGTGCCAGTCGTCGAGGTCGACAAACAGGCTGGCCATAGCCGCCTGCCAGCCCGAAAAACCGGCCGCGATGCCGGAGTGGCGAAACACGGTGTGGTAGGTCAGGAACGTGAGCCGCTGCGCATGGCCGTCGTGCGTGATGTCGTCGTGGTCGATGCGGGCGAAGACCGTTGGTGGCGACGCGGCCCGACCCTTCGGGATGTGGGTGAAGACGGCTCGGGCATCGTCCTTGTGGGCATTGAGAAGCTCGGGCGTGACCTGCGCCGAGACCAGCCGGCCGTCACCACCGGATAGTTGTCCTTGCGCGATGTAGTCGCGGTAGAAGTCGATCAGGCCGGCGTGGTCGGGCGGAACGAAGAAACGCGGCCGGTGACGCACCAGCAGCGCCTGCTCGGCCGTGTCGGGCAACGCGTCGCGTGGTGGGTGGGCGGCGAAGTACTGCGCGAACCCGGGGTATTGCGAAAAATTGGTCTGCGGCAGCGAGCAGCCGGTCACCAGCACCAGCGTGATGAGGGCCGCCAGCAGCGCGCGTGGCAAGCGGCGGTATACCGTGGCGCGACGCATCGGTGCCATCCCATCCCAGGCCGGGTCAGTCGCGCTCGTTCACCTGGCTGCTCTCAGGCCGCTGGCGGAATACGCAGTTTCTGGCCCGGGTAGATCTTGTCGGGGTGGCCCAGCATCGGCTTGTTGGCCTCGAAGATCAGCGGGTACTTGTTGGCGTTGCCATAGTAGGTCTTGGCGATCGCCGACAACGTGTCGCCGCGCACCACGTCGTGGTACTGCGACTCGTCGGCAGGTTCGGCCACCACCAGCAGGTTCTCCACGCTTTGCACGCCACCCACATTGCCGCAGCACAAGGCGGCCTTCTCGCTCGCCTCCTGCGACGGTGCGTCGCCCTGCACGGTGACGGTACCGCTGGCGCCATCGAACATCACGAACAGGCCGCTCAGGCCCAGGTTCTGGGTTTCGATGTAGGCCTTGATGCTGTGGGCGGCCGCCGTGTTCAACTCGTCCAGCGTCGGTTGTTTCGCGGGGTCCGCAGCGGCCGCGGCAGCCGCCTGTTCGACCTCCTTGTGACCGAACAACTTCTGGCCGGCATCCTTGATGAAACTGAACATGCCCATGGTGAACTTT
>JANLQZ010000334.1:0-1606 GCA_031368125.1 Betaproteobacteria bacterium | reverse complement strand
GCGCGGAACGATCAAACCCGTCATGTCCCTGTGCGACTGCCGCATGATCGGCAGCTTTCCCACCAATCTGCAGCCCATGCGCGCCTTCGTCGACAAGATGAGCAGCCTGGAGGGCAAGGACGGCGTGTTGTCGGTCTCGGCGGCGCACTGCTTTCCGTATGCCGACGTGCCGGAAATGGGTTCGCGCATCCTGGTCGTCACCGACGACCGGCGCGCCGCGGGCGACCGCCTGGCCAGGGAACTGGCCGACGAATTCTTCGCCATGCGCGGCAAGACCCAGCCGCCCTACCACACGCCCGACGAAGTGATCGACCTGGCGCTGCAGGAAACCGGTCCGGTGGTCGTGGCGGACCCATCGGACAACCCGGGCGGCGGTGCGCCGGGCGACTCCACCGTGATCCTGCGCCGCCTGATCGAACGCGGCGTGCAGGGCGCGGCGCTGGCGCCGATGTGGGACCCGATGGCAGTGCGCCTGTGTTTCATGGCCGGTGTGGGCGGCAAGCTGCGCCTGCGTTTTGGCGGCAAGACGGCGCCGACCTCGGGCCAACCGATCGACGCGCTGGTGACCGTGACGGCGCTCGTGCACGACGCCTCGCAGGCCTTCGCGGACGCGCGTATTGCGCTCGGCGACTGCGCCGCGATCGACCTCGGCGGCATCTCCGTGGTGCTGATCACCAAGCGCACCCAGGCCATGGGCGCGGACCTGTTCACCGGCATGGGGGTGAGCCTGGCCGACAAACGCATCGTGGTCGTCAAATCCACCAACCACTTCTATGCCGCATTTGCGCCGCTGGCGCGCAAGGTGCTGTACTGCGACTCGGGCGGCCCGATCCCGCGCGACCACCGCCAGGTGCCCTACCACCGCGTGCAACGGCCGATCTGGCCGCTGGACGAGGAAGCCCGGCCGGTGCTGCTGGACTGCTGATTTCCCCATCCCTGTTTTGTTTCACGAGGAGAAACACCATGACCCCCTATGACCGTTTGAAGGGCCTCGGCCTGGAGTTGCCGACACCGGCCGTGCCGGTTGCCAACTACGTCCCGTTCGTGCTCGCCAACGGGTTTCTGTACCTGTCCGGGCAGGGCCCGAAACGCCCCGACGGCGACACGCCCACCGGCAAGGTGGGAGCCGAGGTCAGCGTCGAAGACGCCTATACGCATGCACGCCAGACCGGGCTGAACCTTTTGGCGGTGGCCCACATGGCGCTGGGCGACCTGGGCCGCGTGCGCCGGGTGGTCAAGCTGCTGGGCATGGTGAACGGTGCGCCAACCTTCGGCGAGCACCCCAAGGTGATCAACGGCTGCTCGGACCTGTTCGTGAACGTGTTCGGTGATGCCGGCCGGCACGCGCGCTCGGCCGTGGGCATGGGTTCGCTGCCCGGGAACATGACGGTCGAGATCGAGGCCATTTTCCAGGTCGATGGCTAGTCGCACACGCTTCGCCGATGCAGCCCGATACCGCCGCCGTGCTGGAGGCCGCGCACAGGCGCGACATCCGCAAGGAACTGGGCCTGCGGCCGATCATCAACGCGGCCGGGACCATGACGGTGCTGGGCGCCTCGATCATGGTGCCGCAGGCGGTGGCGGCGATGGCCGCCATTGCGGGCGA
>JANLQZ010000326.1:0-3744 GCA_031368125.1 Betaproteobacteria bacterium | reverse complement strand
CCATGCTCGCCATGTGCACGACCACGGCCGGCGGTTCGCTGCTCGAGTCCGACCTCCCGCTGCCGCAGCCCGGCGCGTACGACCTTCGCGTGCAGGTCCTGGCCTGCGGCGTCTGCCGCACCAACCTGCAGGTGATCGATGGCGATTTGCCGCCCCGCCACCCGCACCTCGTGCCATGGCACGAGGTGGTCGGGCGCGTGGTTGCGGCCGGGTCCGCCGCTTCGAGATTCCGCATCGGCGACCGGGTCTGCATTCCGTGGCTCGGCGGCACCTGCGGCCATTGCGCCTATTGCACCGGGCAGCGCGAAAACCTCTGCGACTCCCCGGTGTTCACGGATTACGACCGCAACGGCGGCTTTGCGCAATACACCGTGGCGGACGAACACTTCTGCTTTGCGTTGCCGCCGGCCTGCAACGACCTGCATGCCGCGCCGCTGTTGTGCGCCGGCCTGATCGGTTTTCGCGCCTACCGCATGTCGGGCGTGTCCGGTCGCATGCGCCTGGTGTTGTACGGCTTCGGGGCCGCCGCCCACATCCTGTGCCAGCTTGCGGCGGCCCAGGGGCAGGAGGTCTATGCCTTCGTGCGCGCCGGCGACGAGCGCAGCCGGCAGTTCGCGCCGCAGCTGGGTGCGTACTGGGCCGGCCCATCCGACGCGCCGACGCCGGTCGAACTCGACGCCGCATTGATCTTTGCACCGGTGGGTGCGCTCGTGCCGGCGGCGCTGCGCGCGACCCGCAAGGGCGGGGTCGTCGTGTGCGCCGGCATCCACATGAGCGACATACCCGGCTTCGCTTATGCGCTGCTGTGGGGCGAGCGCCAGTTGCGCTCGGTCGCCAACCTGACACACGCCGACGGCGAGGCCTTCTTCTCGCTGATCGGAAGGTACCCGGTCACGACCCATGTACAACCGTTCCCGCTGGCCCAGGTCAATGCGGCAATCGCTGCGTTGCGCGCGGGCGCGATTGACGGTGCGGCGGTACTGGTGCCGTGATAGCGACCTGGCACGCCGGATCGGAGCGACTCAACCCGCAAGCTGCAGCGCTTCGTCGAGGCGCGTGCGCAGCTCCGGCCCCTGGTAGTGCGTCAGGTCGCTGGCAACGCAGTGCTTCAGCATCTTTTCCGCGCCATGGCTCAGCATCGGGCGTATTTCGCCCAGCATCGGCCCGGTGGCGATCAGCGCCAGCGAGGTGCAGGTCTGCGCCGCCGCGCCGTCGTTGACGTATTTCGCCAGTTGCCGGGCGAAATCATGGCGCTCCGTCGCGCGCAGTTCCGTGCGCGGCTCGAACTGCGTGCCGCTGTGCCCGGTGCGCCCGTGGCCCTTGCCGGCGTCCCCGGACACATCACCGCCGCGCGGCGCCCCCGCATGCCGGTCCTGCGGACACACGAAACTGGCCAACTCGGTGAGTGAATGGTCGGACGCATTGCGCTCGAAACAGCGGGCGCGGTGCGCATCCGCCACGAGGACCCAGGTCTTGTTCATGTCGCTCTCCTGTCGCCGATCCGGTATGGATGGACCACGATGCTAGTCGGCCGGGCTGTTGCACGCTTGACATATCGCAACACACCGGCATCACACGGAGATCGCAGCAACATTCGACCGGGATCGCAGCGGCATTGGACCGGGATCGCAGCGGCATTGTCATCCCGGACTCGCGCCGGGATCCATGGATTGCGGGTGCTGAAACCCCGGACTCGCTCAGGGATCCATGGATTGCGGGTGCTGAAACCCCGGACCTGATCCGGGGCCGCAATGACAACCTGGCAGGCCCGCAATGACAGCCTGGCAGGCTGGCAATGACAGCTGGAGGAGCTGGCAACGACACGGCTTGCCGGGTCCTGGCGGAACTCTTGGCGCGGACCTCAGGCCGCACCCTGCGCTGCCGGCGGTGTCGCGCGCGCCGGGCTCACGACCGCGGCCCGCAGCGCGTCCTCGACGTCGTCGAGGAACACGAATTGCAGGCTGTCGCGCGCCAGCTGCGGCACGTCCTCCAGGTCCTTGCGGTTGCGCGCCGGCAACATCACGCAGCCGATGCCAGCCGCCAGCGCGGCGAGCACCTTTTCCTTGATGCCGCCCACCGGCAATACCAGCCCGCGCAGGCTGATCTCTCCCGTCATGGCGACATCGTTGCGCACCGCACGGTCCAGGAACAACGAGGCCAGCGCGACGAACATGGCCACGCCCGCGCTTGGCCCGTCCTTGGGGATGGCGCCAGCCGGCACATGGATATGCACGTCGCTCTTCTCGAACACGGTTGGGTCCAGCCCCAGGGCCTCGGAGCGCGATTTCACCAGTGTCAGCGCAGCCTGCGCCGACTCCTTCATCACGTCACCGAGCTGCCCGGTCAGGATCAGCCGGCTGCTGCCCGCGGTACGGCTGGCTTCGATGAACAGGATGTCGCCACCCACCGGTGTCCAGGCCAGGCCGGTGGCCACACCCGGCATGCCGGCGCGCAGCGCCACCTCGTTCTCGAACTTGGCCGGGCCCAGCACATCGGCCAGGTCCGGTTCCTCCACCCGCACGGTCTGCACCAGACCCTCGGCGATACGAACCGCCGCACGCCGGCAGACAGCGCCGATCTGACGCTCCAGGTTGCGCACGCCGGCCTCGCGCGTGTAGAGGCGGATGATGGCCGCAAGGGCGCCATCCGTGATGTCGCATTGCCCTGGCTGCAGGCCGCTGTCGGCGAGTTGGCGCGCGACCAGGTACTTTCTGGCGATCTCGCGTTTTTCCTCCCGCGTGTAACCGGATAACTGCAGCATCTCCATGCGGTCGCGCAACGGGCCGGCGATCGGATCGAGCACGTTGGCGGTGGTGATGAACAACACCTGCGACAGGTCGTACGGCACCGCCAGGTAGTTGTCGCGGAAGTTGGCGTTCTGCTCCGGGTCCAGCACCTCCAGCAGCGCCGACGATGGATCACCGTGCATGCCACTGCCCAGCTTGTCGATCTCGTCGAGCATCATCACGCAGCCGCGTGTGCCGGCTTTCTTGATCGCCTGGATGATGTTGCCGGGCAAGGCGCCGACGTAGGTGCGCCGATGGCCCCGGATCTCGGCCTCGTCATGCACCCCGCCCAGGGACACACGCACGAATTTGCGGCCCAGCGCCCGGGCGATCGACTGCCCGAGCGAGGTCTTGCCCACCCCCGGCGGACCCACCAGGCAAAGGATCGGCCCGTGGCCGGCCGGGTTGAGTTTGCGCACCGCCAGGAACTCGACGATGCGTTTCTTCACCTGCTCCAGTCCGAAATGGTCGGCGTCCAGCACCAGACGGGCCTGCGCCACGTCGATCACATCGGGCTGCGGCACCTTCCACGGCAGCTCGGTGAGCCAGTCGAGGTAGGTGCGCACCATCGAATACTCCGCCGATGCATCGGACATGCGCGCCAGGCGCGTGAGTTCTTTGTCCGCCACCTTCTGGACTTCCTCCGGCATGCCGGCCTGCGCCACCAGCTGGCGCAACTCGTCCATTTCCGCGCTGTTGCCGCCGCCATCGTCGCCGAGCTCCTTCTGGATCGCCTTCATCTGCTCGCGCAACAGGAACTCCCGCTCGCGCTGGCCCATGCTGGCCTTGGTGCGCTGGTCGATCTCGCGCGAAAGCTGCATCACCTGAATGCGATGGGCCATCAGCCCGAGCAGGCGGTCGAGCCGGCTGCGCAAGTCGAACTGCTCCAGCAGTTCCTGCTTTTCGGCCGGCTTGATATCCAGATAACCGGCGACCATGTCGGCCAGAGTACCGGGCG
>JANLQZ010000298.1:0-5307 GCA_031368125.1 Betaproteobacteria bacterium | reverse complement strand
CGTCACCGTGGCACTGCCGCGCGTGCGTGACTTCCGGGGTATTTCCGGTCGGGCCTTCGACGGCCGCGGGAACTACAACATCGGCGTCAAGGAGCAGATCATTTTTCCTGAGATTGAATACGACAAGGTGGATGCCTTGCGTGGGCTCAATATCAGCATCACTACGACGGCCAAGACCGATGAAGAGTGCAAGGCACTGCTCGCCGGCTTCCGTTTTCCGTTCAAGAACTGAGGTGACCCTTGGCTAAGATGGCATTGATCGAGCGTGAGCTCAAGCGCGACAAACTGGTTGCCAAATACGCGAAGAAACACGCGGAGCTCAAGGGCATCGCGAACGACGCAAAACGCAGCGAGGACGAGCGCGCGGTAGCGCGACTGGCCCTGCAAAAGCTCCCGCGCAACGCAAATCCGACCCGCCAACGCAATCGCTGCGCTATTACCGGCCGCCCGCGCGGCACCTTCCAGCATTTTGGTCTGGCCCGGGCGAAGATTCGAGAGATGGCCATGGCCGGTGAGATTCCGGGCATCGTCAAGGCCAGCTGGTAAGCGACAGGAGACATAGACATGAGCATGAGTGATCCCATCGCGGACCTGTTGACACGCATCCGTAATGCGCAAATGGTGGCCAAAACCACTGTGTCGGTGCCATCTTCCAAAGTGAAGGTCGCGATCGCGCAGGTGCTGAAGGACGAAGGCTACATCGACGGCTTTACGGTGAAGACCGAAGCCGGCAAGTCCGAGCTGGAAATCGCGCTGAAGTATTACGCCGGGCGACCGGTGATCGAGCGCATCGAGCGCGTCAGCCGTCCCGGTCTGCGCGTCTATCGCGGCAGCGGCGCCATTCCCCAGGTCCAAAACGGCCTGGGCGTGGCGATCGTCACCACCCCCAACGGCGTCATGACCGACCGCAAGGCGCGTGCCAGCGGTGTGGGTGGTGAAGTGCTGTGTTACGTCGCCTGATGGTGCGTGGCATCGAGGAGAACTAGAACATGTCCCGTATTGGAAAAATGCCCGTCACCGTGCCAGCTGGCGTGGACGTATCGGTCAAGGAAGACCAGATCAGTGTCAAGGGCGCCGGCGGCTTGCTGCAGCTGGCCCAGAATGCACTGGTCAAGGTCAGCAACGAGGCCGGCAAACTGAGTTTTGCGCCCGCCAACGATTCGCGCGCAGCCAATGCCATGAGTGGCACGATGCGCCAGCTGGTCAACAACATGGTGCTCGGGGTCACCGCGGGCTTTGAGAAGAAGCTGAGTCTGGTCGGTGTGGGGTACAAGGCCCAGGCCCAGGGCGCGAAGTTGAATTTGACGGTCGGATACTCCCATCCGGTCAACAAGGAAATGCCGGCCGGCATCACGGTGCAAACCCCGACCCCGACCGAGATCGTGGTCAAGGGTGCTGACCGGCAGCGTGTTGGTCAGGTGGCAGCCGAGATTCGTGCGATTCGTCCGCCGGAGCCCTACAAGGGTAAAGGCATTCGGTATTCGGACGAGAAGATCACGATCAAAGAAACCAAGAAGAAGTAAGGGGCTGCACCATGTTGACCAAGAAAGAACAGCGTCTTCGCAGGGCCCGTCAAACCCGCATCCGTATTGCAACGCAAGGTGTGGCGCGTTTGACGGTGAACCGCACCAACCTGCACATCTACGCCAGTGTCATCTCTGGCGACGGCAGCAAGGTGCTGGCCAGCGCGTCCACTGCGGAGGCGGAAGTTCGCACCGCTCTGGGTGGTGCCGGCAAGGGCGGCAATACCGCCGCGGCACAAGCCATCGGCAAGCGCCTGGCGGAAAAGGCGAAGGCGGCTGGAGTGGAAAAGGTCGCGTTCGACCGCTCGGGTTTCGCATACCACGGCCGCGTCAAGGCGCTGGCGGACGCCGCGCGTGAAGCAGGCTTGCAGTTCTAGGCAGATTGGAAACAGATATGGCTAAAGTTCAAGCGAAGATGCAAGGTAAGGCGGAGGGTCCTGAGGACGGCCTGCGCGAAAAGATGATCGCGATCAACCGCGTGACCAAGGTCGTCAAGGGCGGCCGGATCCTCGGATTTGCGGCGCTGACCGTGGTCGGCGACGGCGACGGCCGCATCGGCATGGGCAAAGGTAAATCGAAGGAAGTCCCGGCGGCGGTGCAAAAGGCGATGGAAGAAGCGCGCCGCAACATGATCAAGGTGTCGCTCAAGAACGGATCGATCCACCACAAGGTGATGGGTCACCATGGCGCCGCCAACGTGATGATGGCGCCGGCCCCCAAGGGCACCGGCATCATCGCCGGCGGGCCGATGCGCGCCGTTTTTGAGGTGGTTGGCATTACCGACATCGTCGCCAAGAGCCACGGCTCGACCAACCCCTACAACATGGTGCGTGCCACGCTCGACGCGTTGTCGGTTTCCACGACCCCGTCGGAAGTCGCGGCCAAGCGTGGCAAGACAGTCGAAGAGCTGTTTTCCTGATGGAGAAGTTGAACATGACGACACCCCAAACCGTAACAGTCCAGCTGGTCCGCAGCCCGATCGGCTGCAAGGAATCGCATCGCGCCACGGTACGCGGTCTCGGTCTGCGCAAGATCCGCAGCACCAGCGAGTTGCAGGACACGCCCGAAGTGCGTGGAATGATCAACAAGATCAGTTACCTGGTCAAAGTATTGTGAATTTTGCTGGCACGGCAGTGCGCGACCGCGATGCGGTGGCGGTTGCCTCCAACTGACGAGGAAAGATCATGGAACTCAATGGCATCAAGCCGGCCGGCGGCGCGAAACACGCGAAACGCCGCGTCGGACGTGGAATCGGGTCAGGCCTGGGCAAAACCGCCGGTCGTGGCCACAAGGGGCAAAAATCCCGCGCGGGCGGCTACCACAAAGTGGGTTTTGAGGGCGGCCAGATGCCGTTGCAACGCCGTTTGCCGAAACGCGGCTTCAAGTCGCAGCTGCTGAAATTCAACGCCGAAGTCACGTTGACGGCGCTGGAGCGCCTCGGTGCCGCGGACGTGGACCTGCTGACGCTCAAGCAGGCCGGCCTGGTGGGCGAGATGATCAAGTCGGTCAAGGTGATCAAGACCGGCGAACTGACCAAGGCAGTAAAGCTCAATGGCATCGGCGCAACCGCCGGCGCCAAGGCGGCGATCGAAGCCGCCGGCGGAAGCGTCGCCTGAACCTGTAGCGCGAAGAAATCCAAGTGGCAACCAACACAGCTCAACTGGCGAAAACCGGCAAGTTCGGCGACCTGCGTCGCCGGCTCGTGTTCCTGCTGCTCGCGCTGGTGGTCTACCGCATTGGCGCGCACATCCCGGTTCCAGCATCGACCCGGCGCAATTGCAGCAGTTCTTCAAGGGCCAGGAAGGCGGCATCCTCGGGATGGCGAACCTGATGTCGGGTGGCGCCCTGTCGCGGTTCACCGTGTTTGCGCTGGGGATCATGCCGTATATCTCGGCGTCGATCATCATGCAACTGCTGACCTACGTGTTGCCGGCTTTCGAGCAGCTCAAGAAAGAGGGCGAGGCAGGGCGGCGCAAGATCACGCAGTACACGCGTTACGGCACCCTGGGTCTGGCGCTGTTCCAGTCGCTTGGCATTGCGATCGCGCTCGAGAGTTCGGCCGGCCTGGTGATGGCGCCCGGTTTCGGTTTCCGGATCACTGCGGTGTGCACATTGACTGCCGGCACGATGTTCCTGATGTGGCTGGGTGAGCAGATCACCGAACGCGGTCTGGGCAATGGCATATCAATACTGATCTTCGGGGGCATCGCCGCGAACCTGCCGAATGCGATCGGTGGTTTGCTGGAACTGGTGCGCACCGGCGCCATGAGCATCATCGTGAGCCTGTTCATCGTCGTTCTGGTGGCTGGTGTCACGTACGTGGTGGTCTTCATCGAACGCGGCCAGCGCAAGATCCTGGTCAACTATGCGCGCCGGCAGGTGGGCAACAAGGTCTACGGCGGGCAGTCTTCCCATCTGCCGCTCAAGCTGAATATGGCCGGCGTGATTCCGCCAATCTTCGCGTCGTCGATCATCCTGTTGCCGGCGACGGTGGTCGGCTGGTTCAGTACCGGTGAATCGATGCGCTGGCTGAAAGACATCGCCGGTTCGTTGACGCCCGGCCAGCCGATATATGTGATGTTTTACGCGGCGGCCATCGTGTTCTTCTGCTTCTTCTACACGGCATTGGTGTTCAACAGCCGCGAGACGGCCGACAACCTGAAGAAGAGCGGCGCGTTCATACCCGGCATTCGCCCGGGTGACCAGACCGCCAAGTACATCGACCGGATCCTGTTGCGACTGACGCTGGCCGGCGCCATCTACATCACCTTTGTCTGTCTGCTGCCAGAATTCCTGATCCTGAAATACAACGTGCCGTTCTATTTCGGAGGCACCTCCCTGTTGATCATCGTCGTGGTGACGATGGACTTCATGTCCCAGGTGCAGAACTACATGATGTCCCAGCAATATGAATCACTTTTGAAGAAGGCAAGTTTTAAATCTTCATAGAGTGTGGATGCATATGTCAAAGGACGATGTAATTCAGATGCAGGGTGAGGTGGTGGAGAACCTGCCGAACGCAACCTTCCGAGTGAAGCTGGAAAACGGGCATGTGGTTCTTGGGCATATTTCGGGAAAGATGCGGATGCATTACATCCGGATCCTTCCGGGCGACAAGGTCACGGTGGAGTTGACGCCTTACGACTTGAGCCGGGCAAGGATCGTGTTCAGGGCCAAGTAGTTTTGTGGTAGTGCCGGGGTTTCGCAGCGAGGCGAGCGGAACGCGGCAAAGAGTTTTTAGGAGAAAGTCATGAAAGTTTCGGCTTCGGTCAAGAAAATTTGCCGTAACTGCAAAATCATCCGGCGCAAGGGCGTTGTGCGCGTGATCTGTACCGATCCGCGCCACAAGCAGCGCCAGGGTTAATTGCAAGAGTTTTAGAGGACGAAAATGGCACGTATCGCTGGCATCAATATTCCGCCGCAGCAGCATTCTGAAATTGGCTTGACTGCCATCTTCGGCATCGGCCGCACCCGCGCTCGCAAAATTTGCGAAGCCTGTGGCATCGCTTATTCCAAGAAGGTCAAGGATTTGACCGACACGGATCTGGAAAAGATCCGCGACCAGGTCGGACAGTTCACCATCGAAGGTGATCTGCGCCGCGAGACCACGATGAACATCAAGCGATTGATGGACATCGGCTGTTATCGCGGTTTTCGCCATCGTCGCGGATTGCCGATGCGTGGTCAGCGCACGCGCACCAACGCCCGTACCCGCAAGGGCCCGCGCAAGGCCGCGCAGTCATTGAAAAAATAACCCGGCATTGAGAGGCCACCATGGCAAAAC
>JANLQZ010000231.1:0-6376 GCA_031368125.1 Betaproteobacteria bacterium | reverse complement strand
GGCGGCGCCCTGTCTGTTTGCCGGGGAGGCTGCAAAGGCGTTCGGGTCGTCGGGGCCCGGACCACCGAACACCAAAGACCCAGCCTCGCGGCAGGCGGCACCCGGCGGGGGCGATTTCTGGGGCGCCGAGGAACGCAGCCCATGGGTCGGCGCGCGCAGCGCGCTTCGTTGTCATTCTGGCCGCGGCTGTCTGAGCGTAGAGAGCGCAGCGAACGCAGCGAGTTCCGCGGCCCGACCGCTGGGCGAGTACCGCAGGGCAGTCGACGCGTTCAGCGTAGACCGCCCCAGCATGAGCCCCCGCCGGGTGCCGCCTGGCGCGAGGCGCGCCGACGAGAGGTAGTTGGCGGTCGCGAATCAATGTCTGCAACGGGCCGAAAGCAGACATCGCACAAGCTGGCGCGCTACGTCATGCGTGGGCCAGGCACAACACAGTGGAGCGACTAGGATGAACATCGCATTGCGACCGCTCGAGGGCCGGAGCCGCGGGTACTACCTGCTGTTGGCATGCTTGGCGGCAGCCGTCCTGGCGGGGCTGGGTGCGGCCTGGAAGATGGAACATTACGGCCACATCGTGACCGGCATGACGAACCAGGTGGTGTGGGGCCTGCCGCACGTATTTGCGGTGTTCCTGGTTGTGGCGGCTTCGGGCGCGCTCAACGTCGCATCGATCGCGTCGGTGTTTGGCCAGGCCGTCTACAAACCGCTGGCGCCGCTGTCGGGCCTGCTCGCCATTGCGCTGCTGATTGGCGGCCTGTGTGTGCTGATGCTCGACCTGGGGCGACCCGACCGCCTGATCGTGGCCATGACGCACTACAACTTCAAGTCGATCTTCGCGTGGAACGTCATCCTCTATTCCGGCTTCACCGGTCTGGTGATCGTGTACTTGTGGACCATGATGGAGCGGCGCATGAACCGCTTCACGCCGCTGGCCGGCATGGCCGCCTTTGTCTGGCGCATCGCGCTGACGACCGGCACCGGTTCGATATTCGGTTTTCTGGTGGCCCGGCAGGCCTACGACTCCGCGCTGCTGGCCCCGATGTTCATTGTGTTGTCGCTGTCCTACGGTAACGCCGTCTTCCTGCTGGTATTGATAGCCGCCATGCATTGGGGTGGGCGGCCGCTTGGCCCGGCACTGCTGGCGCGCCTGGCCCGGTTGCAGGTGGTCTTCATTGCCGCCACGCTGTATTTCATGCTGGTCTACCACCTGACCAACCTGTATTTCACCAGGCAACACGACTTCGAGCGTTTCATCCTGCTCGACGGCGGCGTCCACAGCATGCTGTTCTGGCTTGGCCAGGTGCTGGTCGGCATGTTGCTGCCACTCGGCCTGTTGCTGCATCCCGCGACCCGCGCCACGGTGCGCGCCGTCGCGGCAGCGGCGGCGCTGGTCGTCCTGGGCGGGCTGGCGCAGATGTACGTCACGATCATCGGCGGCCAGGCGTTTCCGCTGGTGCTGTTTCCGGGCCGCCAGGTCAGCAGCAGTTTCCATGACGGCATGGTGGGCGCCTATGACCCCAGCCTGCCCGAATGGCTGCTGGGCCTGGGCGGCATGGCGGTGGCCGGCCTGATCGTGCTGTTGGCGCTCAGGTTGCTGGGCTTCCTGCCCGAGCGCCTCGACGACCGCGCACTGGAGGCCGGCCCGGCGGCACCCGGCGCAGCCGCCGTCGCCGCTCCCGCCGCCGCTGGCAACTGAATTGGCACTGCAACCCATGCACCGCCTGCTGATCTCCGCCGCCCACAAGTCTTCTGGCAAGACCATGGTCGCGGTCGGCCTGTGCGCCGCATTGGCCGCGCGCGGCCAGGTGGTGCAGGCGTTCAAGAAGGGCCCCGACTACATCGACCCGATGTGGCTGCGCCAGGCCAGTGGACGCGACTGCTACAACCTCGACCCGTTCCTGATGACGCAACAGCAGATCACCGGCCTGTTCGCGCGCCACGCGGCATCGGCCGGCATCAACATCGTCGAAGGCAACAAGGGCCTGTACGACGGGCTGGCGCTGGACGGCAGCAACAGCAACGCGGCGCTGGCGCAAATGCTCGGGCTTCCGGTGGTGCTGGTGATCGACGCGCGTGGCATGACGCGGGGCATTGCACCGCTGCTGCTCGGTTACCAGGCATTCGAGCGCGGCATCCGGATTGCCGGCGTGATCCTGAACCAGTTGGGCGGCGCCCGCCATGAGTCCAAGTTGCGCGCGGTGATCGAGCACTACACCGACCTGCCGGTGCTGGGCGCGATCGCACACGACCCGCGGCTGGCGGTGGTCGAACGCCACCTGGGCCTGATGCCGAGCCGCGAGCTCGATGACGCGGCACAACGTGTACGTGCCATCGGCGCACTGGTCGCGGCGCAGGTCGATTTGTGCCGCGTGCTGGAGGTCGCCGCCAGCGCAGCACACGCGCCCGCCATGGACCCGCCCGCCGCTGCAGACAAACACGTTTCCGTTCCCGCCGAACCCATCTCCGTTCAGGCCGAGGCCACCTCCGTTCGCGCCGAGCCCAGTTCCGTTCGGGCTGAGCTCGGCCTGCCCGGAGCCCGGCCTGGCCTGAGCCTGGCCTGTCCTGAGCCTGTCGACGGGTCGCAGGGTCGATGCGTCGAAGCCCGTCAGCGCGCCAGCCGGTCGGCCGGCGCCGGTGTCGCGCGGTGCGAAACCCCCGATCAACCGCCGATTCGCATCGGCGTGGCGCGCGACAAGGCGTTCGGCTTCTATTACCCCGACGACCTCGAGGCGCTGCAGCGGGCCGGCGCAACGCTGGTTCCGTTCGATACCCTGAGCGACCCGGAACTGCCCGCCGTCGACGGCCTGTTCATCGGCGGCGGCTTCCCCGAGATGTTCATGGACGAGTTGCAGGCCAATACGCGGCTGCGCGCGCGCATCGCCGCTGCTGTCGAGGCCGGCCTGCCGGTCTACGCAGAGTGCGGCGGACTGATGTATCTGGCCCGTTCACTGAGCTGGCAGGGCCGGAGCTGCCGCATGGTGGGAGCGATACAAGCCGACGCGGTGATGCATACACGCCCGGTCGGCCGCGGATATGTGGAGCTCGAACCGACGACACGGGCATTGTGGACACATGCTGCACCCGGGACACCACGCACGCTGCGCGGACACGAGTTCCATTATTCGAGCCTGGAGAACCTGGACCCCCACACCCGCTTTGCCTACCGGGTGCTGCGCGGCCACGGGGTGGATGGCCGCCATGACGGTATCGTGGTCCACAACGTGCTCGCCTCCTACAGCCACCTGCGCAGCGTCGACGGCGCCGGGTGGGCACAAGGCTTCGCGGCCTTCGTGCGTGCCTGCAAGTCGCTCGCGCTGTGCTCGGTGGTCGATACGCCAGCACTCGACGAGCCGGCCGAAACCGCATTGGCTGCGTGAGCCAGCCACCACACTGCCGCCCGCACGATCACATGGCATGAATACATTGGCACCCAGAACACTGGCCGTCGGCGACCGACGGATCGAGACCGACTCCGAGGGGTACCTCGTGCACCTGGACAACTGGTCGGAGGACTTCGTGCGGGCGCAGGCGCGCAGCGAAGACCTGGCGCTGACCGATGAACATTGGCAGCTGGTCCGTTTCCTGCGCGACTCCTACGCCAAACACGGCGTGCAGGCGCAGGTGCGGGCCATGATCCGCCACTTCGCACACGTGTGGGGCCCCGAGCGTGGCAACAACCATTACCTGCATGATCTGTTTCCGCGGGGCGGACCACAAAAGCAGGGCAACCGCCTGGCCGGGCTTCTGAAGACCAAGGGCGAACATTAGTAGGAGATCACCATGTTTACATTGACCAGTGCCGCAGCGCGGCAGATCCAGCAGGCCGCCACCGCCGGTGGCGCAAGCGACATGGCGCTGCGCGTCGCAGCCAGCCCGGAAGCGGACGGTTCGATCCAGTACGGCATGGGTTTCGACGACGCCACGGACAACGACATGAAACTCGTGCTCGAAGGCGTCGCGGTGCTGATCGCCGCCCGGCACCAGGAACTGCTGGACGACACCGTGCTGGACTTCGTCGAGCTCGAGCCGGGCGAATTCAACTTCGTCTTCATGGACGCGAGCCTGGCAACCGAGCGGCCGGCACCCGCCACTCGCTCGGGCGGCGGTTGCGGCAGCGGCGGCTGTGCCAGTGGCGGCTGCGCCAGCAAGGGAGCACGGCCATGAGATCGCCTGCCACGGCCACGGCGCCGAAAGCCGGACGTGTCTACCTGGTAGGTGCCGGCCCGGGCGACCCCGAGCTGCTGACGCTGCGCGCGGTGCGGCTACTGCAGCAGACCGAAGTCATCGTCTACGACCATCTGGTGTCGCCGGCGGTGCTCGACTTCGTGGCGCCGGCGGCCGAGCGCATCTATGCCGGCAAGCGACGCAACGAGCACAGCATGCGCCAGGAGCAAATCAACGCCCTGCTGGTGCGGCTGGCGCGCTCCGGCAAACAGGTGGTTCGGCTCAAGGGTGGTGACCCTTTCATTTTCGGACGCGGCGGCGAGGAAATGCAGGCACTCGCAGCACAGGGCATCGCGTTCGAGGTGGTTCCGGGCATCACGGCGGCCTGCGGGGTGTCCAGTTATGCGGGGATCCCGCTCACGCACCGCGACCATGCGCAAAGCTGCCTGTTCGTGACCGGCCACCTCAAGGACGGCAGCGCGGATCTCGACTGGACCGCGATGACGCGCCCCAGGCAGACCGTGGTGATCTACATGGGATTGAGCGCGCTGGCCGAAATCTGCAGCCAGCTGATTGCCCACGGAGCGGCGCCGACACAAGCGATCGCGGTGGTCCAGCACGGCACGATCGCGCAACAGAAGGTGGTTGCCGGAACGCTGGCCGACCTGCCCGGGCGGGTCGCGCGGCAAGGACTCACGTCGCCATGCCTGATCATCGTGGGGGATGTGGTGCGGCTGCACGAGTCACTGGCATGGTTCCATCCGCCGCCGGACGACACCCCGCACCAGCACGAGCTCGAACCGCTGGCACTCAGCGCGTAACGCGCCGCTGCGCCTCGCCGCTCGCGGCCACCCCTTCGGGCGAGCTGCGGTACTCGAATGCAAACACCGCCGCCTCGACGCGCGACCGCAGATTGAGTTTGTCCATGATGTGGCGCACATGCAGCTTGACCGTGTTGTGGCTGATGTCGAGCTTCTGCGCGATCACCTTGTTGCTCTGCCCGCGCGCCACATGGTCGAGTACTTCGCGTTCACGGTCGGTCAACGAGGCCACCAGGTCGGCCTTGACCGAGCCGCGCTGGCCGGACTGCAACAGCTGCGCGAGTTTCAACGTCATCGCCGACGCAACCACCAGTTCGCCGCGTGCCGCACGTTGCACCGCGTCGATCACCTCGTCCGGTTCCATGTCCTTGAGCAGGTAACCGCGCACGCCGGCGCGCAGCGCCGCCGCGAGATCGTCCTCGCTGTCGCTCATGGTCAGGATCACGGTCGGCGTGGCGAGCCCTTCGGCACGGATCAGGCGCAGCAGGCTCAGGCCGTCGGTCGTGGTCAGGCGCAGGTCCAGCACCAGCAGGTCCGGCCGGTGCTCGCGCAACATCGGCACCACCTCGGCCGCGTTGCCGGTGGCGCCCACCACCACCATGTTGCCGCGGTGCTCGAGCAACTCGGTCAGCCCGCTGCGGCACAAGGCATGGTCGTCCACCAGGGCGATGCGGATCGGGCCGGTGGGGATGGCCCCCACGCTTGTCGCTTCGCGTACTGTGCTCATGGCGCGACCGTCCGGGGGTTCGCGGGCAGCAGCAGGCGTACGCGGGTTCCGCCACCGTCGCTCTGGCTCACGGCAATACTGCCGCCCAGCCGCTCGGCCCGGCCTTTCATGATCTCCATGCCGAAGTGGGCTGTGGCCCCGGCCGCCGGCAAACCTGCACCGGCAGTTGCGTTGGCGATGCCCGAACCGTCGTCTTCAATCAGCACCTCCATCCCATCCGCGACCCTGCGAATTGCCAGCCGCGCCCTGCTGGCCGACGAATGCTTGGCAATATTGGCCAGGGCTTCCTGCACGATATGAAACACCTGTACTTCCTGTTCATCCGACAGATGCAGCGCACCGGCCGAATTGTCCACCTCCAGAACGATTCCCGTACGCTCATGGAAACCGGCCGCGATGCTCTGGATCGCATGCAGCAGACCCAGCGGGTCCATGCGCGTGCGAAAGAAGGTCATCACCTCACGCAGGTTATCGTGCACTTGCGTCACGCTTTGGTTGACATCGGTCAAATATTTAAGTGATCGCTGGTCATCGTGCGCCAGCATCGCATCGCGCAGCAAGGGCAGGCGCATCTTGACGTAGACCAATGTCTGCGCAATCGCGTCATGCACTTCATGCACCAGCGCCTGGCGCTCATGCAGCACCGTCAGACGCAGGCGCTCGCGCT
>JANLQZ010000589.1:0-5778 GCA_031368125.1 Betaproteobacteria bacterium | reverse complement strand
TGCCGGCTGTGCGGCTGGCTTATTCCAGCTACGGCCGCCTGGCTGCCGACGGGCGCAACGCGGTGCTCGTGACCCATGGCTACACGTCCAGCCACCGGTTCATCGAGGACGGCGGCTGGGGCTCGCTGGTCGGCCCCGGTGCGGCGATCGACACCGAGCGCTGGTTCGTGGTCAGCTCGAACATGCTCGGTTCTTCGTACGGGTCGACCGCGCCTGCGAGCACCGACCCGGCCACCGGGCGACCCTACGGGCCCGACTTTCCCGCCATCACCTTGACCGATATCGTTGGTGCGCAGCGGCGGCTGCTCGAACTGCTGGGTGTGCGCGAACTGGTGGCCGTGGTCGGACCTTCCTACGGTGGATTCCAGGCCTTCACCTGGGGCGTGGAGCATCCGGGATTCGTGCGTGGCCTGGTGCCGGTGGAAAGTGCGCCGCGTGCGCAGGCGCCGTTCGATGACGGCGCCTTGTTGCGGCGCCTCGCGGGCGACCCGAACTGGAACGGCGGCCACTACTACGGCGGCGGCGGCATGCTGGCAACCATGACCACGCTGCGCGAGGAGACGCTGCGGCGTTATGGGGTCGAGCAGGGCCTGCGGGCGCGTCTGGGCGATGAAGCCGCGGTTCGCACCGAGATCACGCGCCAGGCGCGGCAATGGGCGCAGGCCTTCGATGCGCATTCGCTGCTGGTGCTCGGGCGGGCAATGAACCGCTACGACCTGTCGGCCGAGCTCGGCCGCATCCGGGCGCGCGTGTTGTACGTGTTGTCGCGCACCGACACGCTGTTTCCTCCGGCACTCGCGCACACCGTGCTCCCGGCGCTCGCCGCCGCGGGAGTCGATGCGCGTTATTGCGAGATCGACACCGCGCACGGCCATTTCGGCTCCGACCTGGATGTGGCGCAGTGGGCGCCGGTGCTGGCCGCGTTTATGGCCGAGCTGGTGGCGCCACTTTGATATCGATCAATGGGTGCAATGCGTTTTCGGTGCATCATGGAAATGTTGATTGCACATTTGGCGATCGACGATTTGACCCGTGGTAAGAGCGGCCCTGGACCAGGGTTGAAGCACCCGCAGTCCGTGGATCCCGGAGCGAGTCCGGGATGACAACCGTTGGGGCGAGTCCGGGATGACGGTCAACGCGGCGGCATGGCGACCAACGGTGCGGCATGGCGACCATCTACCCAACCTCTGTCGTGAATGAACCAACGACGAACCATTGCAACCAAGGAAATGCCCATGACCACTTTTCACGCCGTCGTCTGGCTGGACAACACCGAAGCGCATGTCGCCATGTTCGACCGCGAGCACATGGAGGCGCAGCGCATCAAGTCGCGCAGCCACCACAAGCACCAGGGCAAGGCTCAGGACAGCGTGCCGTTTTTCACCGAGATCGCCGCCGCGCTGGCGGGCGCCCATGAAGTGCTGCTGGCAGGCCCGGGCCTGGTGCGCAACGAGTTTCGCGACTGGTGCGCGAGCCACCAGGCGGCGCTGGCAAAAACCATCGTCGACTCGGTGTCGGCCGACCATCCGAGTGATGGCCAGCTGGTGGCCATGGCGCGCCAGTATTTCCGCAAGTTCGACAACATGGCGGCCGATCCGTCGATCGCCTGATGCCGAATCGCGTTCGATCGGCAGGCTCAGGGTGAACGGTTGAACCCTGGAACGCCAGGGCTTACGGATCAGGTGCTGCCGGTCGTCAGGACAAGGCCGTCCGCGGTGGCGCGATACACGCCGGCCTCGGTCACGACGAAATCCATCGCGATGTCGTGCGGCTGGGGCCGGATGGTGGCGATGCGCGAGAGTTCAAACCCGACCGCTATCTTGAGCGGCGCCGGTTGCATGACCGCCAGCGTGCGGTCGAAGTAACCACCACCGTATCCGAGCCGGTAACCCAGCGCGTCGAAGCCCACCGGCGGGATCAGCAGCGCCGTGGGCCGCAACACGTCGGTGCCGTCGGGCACCGGCAGGTCGAATACACCTTTGCTGGTCGCCACGCCCGGCCACCACGCGCGGAACTCCAGCGGCGCGTTCTTCTGCAGCACCACCGGCAGCGCCACGCGCGCGCCCGCGGTGCGCAGTTCATGGATCGCGAAACGCGGGTCGAACTCGCCCTTGAACGGCCAGTAGAAGCCGACCACCGATTGTTTCAGTACCGGAAAGCGGCCGAGCAGCAGTTTCGTGATCGCCCGGCCCCACTGGCGGCGTTGGTCGGCCGGTACCGCAATACGTTGCGCCAGCAGTGCCGCACGCTGCTCGCGCCGCCAGCGCGTGACCTCTTCGGGCAGGGTGTTGGCCATGTGCGCAGTCGGTCGGTGAAGGCCGGGTCAGGCGCGTTCCACCACCGCACGGCCGGCCTGCACCACGAAGCGCGCCAGCGTCTCGACGGTGGTGTCCCTGCGTGTCACGTCGTCGACCACGCGCAGGGTCGTGGTGAGTCGTGCGGGCGTGAACTCCGCGACACCGTAGCCCTTGCGCCTGCCATCGGCAAACACAAAATGCGGGTTCTCCGCCAGCCACTCGGCGGTCCTGGCGTTGCCGTCCGAGCGCGCGCTGATGCTGGTGCCGCAGAACTCGACCCCGATCGACGCGCTGGCCGGATCGGCGTAATCGGCCTTGACGTGGCCGACCCAGTTCTCGTGCACGTCGCCACCCAGCAGCACCGGATTGGCCACGGCGTTGCGCCGCAGCGCATCGGTCAGCCGGTTGCGTGCCGCGCCGTAACCGTCCCAGCCGTCGTTCCACAGCCGCCTCGGCGCCCCGGGGCTGAAATCGCGCGGGCCGAACAGCGTCTGCTGGCCGACCACGTTCCAGGCCGTATTGCCCCGCGCGGCCGCGAACTGCGCATCGAGCCAGGCCTCCTGCTGTTTTCCGAGCATGGAACGTTTCGGGTCATCCCAGGCCGGGCAGGCGGCCGGGTCGACCACGCTCGAGCCGGGCCGCGCATCGCGGGTGCACACCTGCGCGTCCTTGTATTGCCGCGCGTCCAGCAGCGTGAGGTTGGCCAGCCGTCCATGGCGCCACTGCGAGTAGATACGCATCTCGGCGCCGCTGGAAAGTCCGGCCACGGCCTGCGTCAGCACCGAGGCGCGCACCGGCATGTGTTCGTAGAAGGCCTGGTAGGCCGCAGCCCGCCGGGCCATGAAATCGGGCACCGCCGGGCCGCTGTCACCGGCCTGGATGCCGGCATAGTCGTTATGCACTTCGTGGTCGTCCCACGTCACCAGCCACGGGCAGGCGGCGTGCATGGCCTGCAGGTCGGCCTCGCCCTTGTGCAGGGCGTAGCGTTTGCGGTAATCGTCCAGCGTCAAGGTCCAGCCCAGCGCATGGGTGCGCACCGCATTGGCCGCGCCCGGGTATTCGTAGATGTAGTCGCCCAGGAACAGCACCAGGTCGAGGTTTTCCTGCAGCATGTGGCGGTAGGCGCTGAAGTACCCGTGTTCCCAGCGCTGGCACGATGCATAGGCCAGCCGCAGCCGGGCGGCCGGCGCATCCGCGGCCGCAAATGTGCGCGTGCGGCCAACGGCGCTCACCGCGTCGCCGGCCATGAAACGGTAGAAGTACCAGCGCTCTGGCTCCAGCCCGGTGGCTTCCACATGCACCGAGTGCGCCAGTTCCACCACGGCCTGGGCCTGGCCACTTTGCACCAGCTGGGTGAACTTGTCGTCGTGCGCCATTTCCCAGCGCACGACGACCGGCTCCCGGCCGACACCCGAGCCGAACAATCCGGGCAAGGCGAGCCGCGTCCACAACACCACACTGTCGTGCGTCGGCGAGCCGCTGGCCACGCCCAGCGTGAACGGATTGGTGCTGAAACGGGCCTGGCTCCAGGCGCTGCGCGGCAACCACAACGTGGTGGCGCAGGCCGCGGCCAGTTTCAGCCAGCGGCGGCGGTCGCCCAGGATCGAGGTGTGCATGGAAGTTTCTGTCACCACCCCTGCGACAGCATCTCCCGCACGCTCAACCCATTCAACACCGAAGCGCAGGTCTCCCAGTCCGCGTCTTCCACCTTGCTGTATTTCGCATCGAACGGGTTGCGCGTGGCCGTGCTGCGGTCGATGAGCAGATTGGCGGCCTGCTCGTCATTCAGGGCGACTTGCACCCACACGTCTTCCAGCGTGTCGGGGATCTGCCCGAACAGACCGTGAATCGCCTCCAGTCGGTCAGCCAGCACCTGGTGGACCCGATCCTCGACCGAGTCACGGTAGCGCAAATTGGCGATCCAGATTTCGCTGCGCGCCTGGCCAATGCGCTGGATACGGCCCTTGCGTTGCTCAAGACGGGTCGGGTTCCAGGGCAAGTCGATATTGATCAGCGTGCCGAGGCGCTGGAGATTGAGTCCCTCCGAGGCGGCGTCGGTGCCAAGCAAGAGCTTGAGGTCACCGGCGCGAACGCGGTCTTTCAGTACGTTTCGGTCGCAGCGTTGAAACTTGCCGTCACGCCACAAACCGGAACGGTTGCTGCCGGCATACAAGCCGATGTCCATGCCCGCGAACTCTGCGCGCTTGGCCATTTCATCGCCGATCCAGCGCACGGTGTCGTAATACTGCGAGAACAGGATACAACCCAGATCGAGCCAGCGGCGGGGGACACCCGGGGTGGTGCCGCGCAAATACCCGATCAGCGCTTCCAGCTTGGGGTCGTTGTTGCCGCCTTGTTTGAGCAGATCGAGGCAGCGGCGCAGTGACTTGATTTCAGGACCGGTGAAATCTTTGAAATCGCTGGCACCCTGGGGCGGCCTGCCAAGCTGCGCGGGTTCTTCTTCCTCGGGGTCATACTCCTCCTCATCATCGGGGACAAAGGGCTCGTCGCCGAGGAGCTTGCTGACGGTGCAGCGACCGGCCTCCATCGAACTGCCCAGGCGGCGCAACAGCAGTGTCCTGAAAAATCCCGCGCCTTTGACCCTCTTCTGCAACAAAAGGGAGAACGCCTCCGCTTCCTGGTAGGCATCGCGCAGGTAGCTTCCAAGAACCGGCGCGCCGGCGTCGTCTTCACCAAACAGCTTCACCGTGACCTTGGGCAAGAAGGTGCCGCCAGTTGCCGGATTGATCGTTGTTTCAAGATAGGCACGGGTGCGGCGCACGATGCAACGCAGCATGGGGTTGAAGTTTTCGCCGTAATTGGGCAGCAGGCCATGCTGGAGCTGCACCTGCTGAATCGCTTGCGACAGCTTGTCCAGACTCTCGGGGGTGAATTGCCAGCGGGTGTCGCCTGCATCCAGGGCTCGGCGGATGCGGTCGAAGGCCGGGTCTTCAAACCGTGACGGCAGCGGGTCGCGCACGTATTCCCAGCCACTGCGAACGTCAGCGGTCGGCACCGCAGCGTCCCCGGTGGCGATCTCAAGGCAATGACTGGCTTGAAACCACGGGCTGGCCTGCGTCCAGCCGCCAAGCACGCCGTCGCTGCCGTGGGAAAGAATATGCAGCAGATTCCACGCCTCGACCGGGTGCAACTGCACCGGTGTCGCCGTGGCCAGCAGCATGCTTTTCGTTTTCGGGCCGATGAGCCGCAGGAAGGCCATCAGCTTGTTGGGCTCCGCCTTCTCGTTGATTTCATCGGCGCTGGCGTCCACCTTGGGCACCTTGCTGCGACGGGCGCGGTGCGCCTCATCCACGATCACGCAGGTGTAACTTCGCGCGAGCAGTTGATTCACCACCTCCGACAGGCCGCGCACCACCAGCCTCTGCGACACCAGACCGATGCGACGCGGGCATTTGCCGAGAGACTTGGCCCCGTCCGATGGGTATTCCAGATCGTTCTCATCCACCCAGGCGCGGCCATT
>JANLQZ010000207.1:0-4451 GCA_031368125.1 Betaproteobacteria bacterium | reverse complement strand
GTTCCGTGGACGAGCTGATTGCCGCCCAAGCCCGGAAACTGAACGCACTCAAAACCCATAAAAAAGGGCTGATGCAGCAGCTTTTCCCCCGCGAAGGCGAAACCCAACCCCGTCTCCGCTTCCCTGAATTTCAAGCGTCCGGGGGGGAGTGGGAGATTCGAAACGTGTCACAGCTTGCGAAGGTAACTACCGGTGCCAAGGACACTCAAAACAAGGTCGAAGGCGGACGTTATCCATTCTTCGTTCGTTCGCAGACAGTCGAGCGCATAGATTCCTACTCGTATGAGGGCGAGGCTGTTTTGACCTCCGGAGACGGCGTTGGGGTTGGAAAGAACTTCCACTACATCAAAGGCAAGTTCGATTTTCATCAGCGGGTGTATTGCATTTACGACTTCAACGAAGGCGTATGTGGTCTTTTCTTCTACCTCTATTTCTCTGAACACTTTGGAGAGCGAGTGATGAGGATGAGCGCAAAGAACTCGGTCGATTCGGTCCGCATGGCCATGATCACCGAAATGCCGATCACGATGCCCTTGCTCCCCGAACAACAGCGCATCGCCGACTTCCTCACTTCCCTTGACGACCTCATCGCCGCCCAAACCCAAAAGCTCGACGCGCTTAAAACCCATAAAAAAGGACTGATGCAGCAGCTTTTCCCGTCCCCGGAGGAGGTTGAAGCATGAGCGCGACACCCTACGCAGACTTGAACAGCCTCGCTGCGGAATTCCGGCAGCAACTGGTGATCAAGAAGTTCATTCTTCTCTATGCCTACAACGGGACAGGCAAGACGCGCCTCTCCACCGCCTTCAAGGACCTCGGCAAAAACGGCGACGAGCGCGACACGCTTTACTTCAACGCCTTTACGGAAGACCTGTTCTCTTGGCACAACGACCTCGACGGGGACAGCGAGCGCTATTTGAAGCTTCATCCGTCTTCCAACTTCTTCGCGGGACTTGAAGAGTTGGAGATGGACAACCGGATTCGTCCCTTGCTGCAGCGTTACGTGGACTTCGACTTCAGGTTGGATACGGTGCCGGTGAAGGACGAGCAGGGAAAGATCCTCAGAGAAGAGAGAGTTGTTCGCTTTTCCCGCCAGGTGTTGAACGACGGCGCCACCTCCACGGTGGACAACATCAAGATTTCCCGCGGTGAGGAAAATATTTTCATCTGGTGCTTTTTCCTAGCCATAGTCCAGCTTGCGATGGATGACGACGGGACCGGACCTTACAAATGGGTCAAATACATCTACATTGACGATCCGATTTCGTCACTTGATGAGCACAACGCGATCGTCGTTGCGAATCATTTGGTGCAGTTGTTCCGGGACACACCCAATCAACTCAAAACGGTCATCTCAACCCATCACATCCTATTTTTCAATGTGTTGAGTAACGAGATAAAGAGCCTGCTCAGCACTAAGAATTTTCCGCAATATTGCCTCAACCGTAGCAGGACGCAAAGCGGTTACAACCTTGTCCAGCAGAAGGCCGATACCCCGTTTTTCCATCATGTGGCGTCGCTTGTGCACTTGTATGACGCAGCGCAGAGCGACCAAATCTACACCCATCATTTCAATACACTGAGGTCCATCCTCGAAAAGACCGCCGTCTTTCACGGTTACGGACATTTTTCCGCATGCATTAAAAAGGACCCGAAGGACGCCGACGGGATTCTGCACCAGCGATTCATCGACCTCCTAAGCCACGGTAAATACTCGCTGTATGAGCCGACCGAAATGGGGGACGAGACCAGAGACTACTTCCGGACAATCCTTTACGGGTTCATCAAAGACTACCCGTTCAATCCGACCTTGTTTCCTGCCCCGCCGACACCAGCCGCCGCGCCTGCACCAATTCCAGCACCTCCTCCAGTAGCCACTACATGACCGAACAAAACCAAACCCAACTGGGCAAAACCCTCTGGAACATCGCCGACCAATTGCGTGGCGCGATGGACGCGGACGATTTCCGCGACTACATGCTGTCGTTCCTGTTCCTGCGCTACCTGTCGGACAACTACGAGGCGGCGGTCCAACGCGAATTGGGCGCGGACTACCCCAAGCTAGAAGCCGATGCCCGTCGCGTGCCGCTCGCCCTTTGGTATGCGAACAACCCCGACGATGTCGCCGAGTTTGAAAAGCAGATGCGGCGTAAGGTGCATTACGTCATCAAACCGGAATACCTCTGGACCAGCATCGCCAACATGGCCCGGCGGCAGGACGGGGAACTGCTCAACACCCTGCAAGCGGGCTTCAAATACATCGAGAACGACTCCTTTCAAAGCACCTTCCAAGGGCTGTTCTCCGAGATTGATCTGGCCTCCCATAAGCTGGGCAAGACCTATGCCGACCGTAACGCAAAGCTTTGCACCATCATCCAAAAGCTCGCGGAGGGCTTGGCCGACTTCTCCACCGACATTGATGCGCTTGGCGATGCCTATGAATACCTGATCGGCCAGTTTGCCGCCGGTTCCGGCAAGAAGGCGGGTGAGTTCTACACCCCGCAGCAGATTTCCGACATTCTCTCCGCCATCGTCACACTTGACAGCCAGGAACCCGCCACCGGCAAGAAGCCACGGCTTGAGAAAGTCTTCGACTTTGCCTGCGGCTCCGGCTCTCTGCTGCTCAACGTGCGAAAGCGCATGGGTGCGAATGGCATCGGCAAGATTTACGGACAGGAAAAGAACATCACCACCTACAACCTCGCCCGCATGAACATGCTGCTGCATGGGGTGAAGGATTCGGAGTTCGAGATTTACCACGGCGACACCTTGACCAACGACTGGGACCTCCTGCGCGAACTCAACCCCGCCAAGAAGCCCTACTTCGACGCCGTCGTCGCCAATCCGCCCTTCAGCTACCGGTGGGACCCTACCGACGCGATGGGCGACGATGTGCGTTTCAAAAACCACGGCCTCGCCCCCAAATCCGCCGCCGATTTTGCCTTCCTACTGCACGGCTTCCACTTCCTGAAAGACGAAGGCGTGATGGCGATCATCCTGCCCCACGGCGTGCTCTTCCGTGGCGGCGCGGAGGAACGCATCCGCACCAAACTGCTCAAGGACGGCCACATCGACACCGTCATCGGCCTGCCTGCCAATCTGTTCTATTCCACGGGCATCCCGGTCTGCATCCTGGTGCTCAAGAAGTGCAAGAAGCCGGACAACGTGCTCTTCATCAACGCCAGCGGTCCGGAAAACTTCGAGAAAGGCAAACGCCAGAACCGCCTCACGGATGAGCACATCGCCAAGATCGTCGACACCTACCAATTTAGAAAGGAAGAGGAGCGCTATTCCAAGCGAGTCTCGATGGAGCGAATCGCCGAGGAAGGATTCAATCTGAATATCTCTCGCTACATCAGCACGGCGGTAACTGAGGAGGAGATTGTTCTGGAGGATACCCATGCCGATCTGGTCCGGATCGAGGAGGACATCCAAAAGGCAACGCTCAAACACAATGAATTCCTGAAAGAACTGGGCAAGCATCTCCTGCCAACGGCTGAATGAAGCGATCTGATTCGGCTTGTGCCAACATCACTTAGCAATTGATATTATTTGTATAGCAGCTTACGCACGTTCCACGAGGGCTAGCGGCCTATTTGGCATATAAAAAGTGCTGCGCAAGGGTTTGATCAGCTACCGCGACGGCGGCAGGCAGTGACGAACCTTCGGCGCTCGATGTGTGTCTGCGGCCTCCACCAGCGCGGTCATGCCGGGCGCGCTGCCTGCTGAATGGCGCTGCGCGCTGGTGGCAGCGCACCCAACATCACCGCTTTCGTCTTGCGTGAGTCTGTAGCTTTGGTCAGTGGCCAATGCGGAGTACCGCAATGGCCAGGCACCACGAAGCTGTCGCGTGGCTTCGGCGGGCAGCGCGGTCATGCTGGGCGGCCTGTTTTTTGATTGAACGGCGCTGCGCGCTGTGGGCAGTCCACCCAGCATCACCGCTTTCGGTTTGCCTGCGCTGTAGTGTCAGTCAGTGCGCGCGGCGCTGGTGCCGGGGAGGTACATCGCCAGTGCTTCGCAAGTGTTGGTCAGTGCGCTGTAGCGCAGATATGGCCTCGGCTCGCTTGCGCATCGTGCTGGATCAGCCATCGCCTGCGGCTCGGCCTGGCAGCCGTGGTGTTCGCGGCAGTTGTGGCACTCGCCCGCTACGGCCACCCGCTTCGCTTTTACATAACGCCGCATTGCCCTCAGTGCCCGCCAGTCGCTGCGCTAAAGCTCCGCTTGGTGCCGGTCACCGCTGCGCGCCCTTCGGGTGAAGGCAACAGGCGTTATGCAAAGTGGCCTTCGCTGGAGTCGGTCGCACAGCCGTCGGCGCTTCCCGGTCGCATCCGCGCCCTACGCGCCGCCGTCTGCGCGCCCTTGTGGATGTCGTAGCGCCATGCCGTTAGTCAGTTGCTTCGCAAGTGTTCCAGTTGGCGGCCTGCGGCCGGTCATCACCAGTTAGCCCCCGC
>JANLQZ010000195.1:0-2014 GCA_031368125.1 Betaproteobacteria bacterium | reverse complement strand
GGTGTCGGTCACCCTGACGCACGGCGCGCTGCGCATGGCGGCCCTGCAGGTGATCGTCAAACGCCCGTCGGCGATCCAGGACATGGGTGCGATGGACGTGTTGTGCACCGACAAGACCGGCACCCTGACCGAGGCCCGCATCCGGCTCGAGCGCCATGTCGACGCGCTGGGGCGCGACAGCGCGCATGTGCTGGAGCTGGCCTATCTCAACAGCAGCATGGAAAGCGGCCTCAAGAGCCCGCTCGACGACGCCATCCTCGCGCACACGACCATCGACGTCTCGGCCTGGAGGAAGATCGACGAGGTGCCGTTCGACTTCGAGCGCCGCCGGGTATCGGTACTGGCCGAGCGCGACGGCGCACGGCAGCTGGTCGTGAAGGGCGCGCCGGAGGAAATCCTGCGCCTGTGCAGCCGCTGCGAGGATGGCGCGGGCGCCGTGGTGGCGCTGGACGCGGCGGCCCGCAACAGCATCGACCAGTTGTTCGAGGGGCTGGGCCGGCAGGGTTTCCGGGTGCTGGGCATCGCCTGGCGCGATGCGCCGATGGAGCATCCGCACGCCGTGGTGACGGATGAAACCGAACTGGTGTTCGCCGGGTTCTGCGCCTTCCTCGACCCGCCCAAGGCCAGTGCCGCGCTGGCGCTGGCGGCGTTGCGCGACAGCGGCGTCAGGGTCAAGATCGTGACCGGCGACAACGAACTCGTGACGCGCCATGTCTGCACCGAGCTCGGGGTGGTGGTCGACGGCGTGTTGAACGGCACCGACATTGCCGCCATGAACGACGATGCCCTGCGTGCGCGCGTGGAAGACACCAACCTGTTTTGCCGCGTCAACCCGGCGCAGAAGAACCGCGTCATCCTGGCTCTGAAGGCGCGCGGCCACGTGGTGGGTTATCTGGGAGACGGCATCAACGACGCGCCGTCGCTACACAGCGCCGACGTGGGTATTTCCGTGGCCGGTGCGGTGGACGTGGCCAAGCAGGCGGCCGCGATGATCCTGCTGCAGAACGACCTGATGGTTCTGCACGCCGCCATACTGGAAGGCCGGCGCACTTTCGGCAACGTCATGAAGTACATCATGATGGCCACCAGCTCCAACTTCGGCAACATGTTCAGCATGGCCGCGGCCACGTTGTTCCTGCCCTTCCTGCCGATGCTGCCGCTGCAGATTCTGCTCAACAACCTGCTCTACGACGTATCCGAAATAGCGCTGCCGCTGGACCATGTCGACGCCGAAGACCTGGCACGACCGCGCCGCTGGGACATGGCTTTCATCCGCAACTTCATGCTGACCATCGGCCCGGTCAGCTCGCTGTTTGACTTTCTCACCTTCTACCTGCTGCTGCGGCTGTTCGATGCGCAACCGGCGCTGTTTCGCACCGGCTGGTTCGTGGAATCGATTGCCACCCAGGTGCTGGTCATCTTCGTCATCCGGACCCGGCGCAAGCCCTGGCTGAGCCGCCCCAACCCCTGGCTCGTGGCGCTGTCGCTGGGCGTCGTCGCCGCAGCCATGGCGCTGCCGTTTTCACCCCTCGCGCCGGCACTGGGGTTCGTGCCGCTGCCGCTGGAATTCTTCGGCTTGCTGGCGGTCTTGCTGGTGGCCTACCTGGCCATGGTCGAAGTTGGAAAACGCTGGTTCTACCGCCGGCTCCCGACCGCATGAGGGTTATATTGGGCCATGCACCCGAAACACACCCACAACCGCGCCGACCTGGCGCGTATCGCCGCCGACGCCATGACCGAACGCGGACTGCAACCCGAGTTTCCGGCGGCCGTGCTGCGGCAACTGGCCGGCATCGACGGCCCGGCCAACGAGCACGGCGCCGGCATACGCGACCTGACGGCGCTGGCGTGGTGTTCGATCGACAACGACGATTCGCGCGACCTCGACCAGCTCAGCGTATGCGAGCTGTTGCCGGGCGGCGTGGTCAAGGTCCTGGTCGCGGTGGCCGACGTGGATGCGCTGGTCAGGCGGGGCAGCGCCATCGACGGCCATGCGCGCCTGAACACGACCTCG
>JANLQZ010000184.1:0-1983 GCA_031368125.1 Betaproteobacteria bacterium | reverse complement strand
CCGCCCCGATGTGCACCCGGCGATCCTGCAGCTGTTCTCGCAGGCGGCGCTGGTGCTGCACGGCAATGCGGGCTGGTTCAGCCGTTCGCACGAGTTCCCGATCGCCGCGAACGCCGAGTTCGCTCTGGCCAAGGAGGCCGAGCGCACGATCCGCAACGGCGTGCCGCTACTGCAGCGCTACCTGCCGTTTTCGCTCGCCAACCTGCTGGAACGCATGTGGCTGTCGCTGGGCATCATCATTGCGCTGCTGCTGCCGTTGTCGCGCATCGTGCCGCCACTGTACGAGTTCAGGATCCGCTCGCGGGTATTTCGCTGGTACGCACAGTTGCGCGACATCGAGAGCCGCCACGCCAGCGACCCGGCCATGGCGCAGGCGATGGTGGACGAACTCGACTTGCTCGACGCGCGGGCCGGCAAAGTGGTGGTGCCGTTGTCGCATGCCGACGAGCTCTACGCATTGCGCAACCACATCGAGCTGGTGCGCCAGAAGCTGTTGGGCGCGCCGCCGCGCTGAGCCGGGGACACGCCTGTGCTCGGCCGGTGCCGCGCCCGGCCCGGGCCGGCGGCTCAGAAACGGATGTCGACGCTGTTGCGCATGGCGCTCTGGGCCACCGCGTCGAGCGCGTCTTCCACCGGGTCGGCCGAAATGATGCGCAACTGGCCAGCCGCAAACAGCTGCTCGTACGCGGTGCGCGTCAGCGATTGCAGATAACCCAGCGCATCGCTGAACAGCAGCAGGGTAGTGTTGGGGCTGGTCCACGCGAGCCGTGTGCGGGTCCAGCCGCCTTCGGCCATCAATGCGACCCAGATGCCCACCTTCAATGCATCGGCGGGGGCTGGCGGCGCCAGCGGCTGCTGTTCGGTCGTCAGGTCGATGAAGCCGGAGGCCTGTGCCTCGAGCGGGGCAACCCACAACGCGTCCGGCCCGCCCAGGCGTGCCGGCGTGATCGCGGTTGCGCGCGGCTGGTCCCCGACCGGTGGCGGCGCGCCGCCCGGATCGGGCTTGAAGCCGCGCTGGTGCAGGTTCATCAGGACTTCGAAAAATGCGCTGGTCTTCAGCGGCGGGTAACCGATGGTTGCCAGGCCCTCGCGCAGCCGGCCCAACAGCTGGGGCACCAGCCGCGTCAACGCGGACACGTCCTTGCCGCTCAATTCGGGCTGAGCGCTCCACATCAGGTCGTCGATCGTGCGTCCGTAACCACCAGGATCGTCGGCGCCGCTTTTGTCCATGATGCGGGCATGGGCCATGACCTGGGCCCACGGGCCGCACAGGAAGTCGATCACCGCGTCGGGCACGGCTGCCACGTCGGGCCGGGCCATGACTTCCTGAACCATGGTGGCAGCCAGCGCCCGGCGTTGCTCGGCCTTTTGCAGCGCCCGCACGGCCTTGGCAAGCTGGCGCTTGTCGCGGCCGGCCGGGTCGTCCCAGGCACCCACCAGCTGGCCCAGCGCCTTGTCGAATGGCTCGGCGGTGTCGATGACGCCCACCGACAGCGGCGCCATGGCCTCGCGCAGTGGCTCCATGAACCCGCTGAAGCCGCGTGATGCGACCGACTCGAAGGCAATGCTGCGGTGGGTGATTTCGTGCAGCAGGCGCCGCGCCGGATGCTGCTTGTGGCTGAAAAAACGCGGGTCCACCAGGGCGAGCTGGAGCAGGGCCGGTTCGAGCTCGGCCACGATGCGCTGCACCGGCCCGAGCAGGCGCGGATCATGGGTGATGTTGTCGACCATCATGGCCACCACTTCCAGGCCGAGTGTCTGCTCCAGGCCATGCGCGGCGCGGCGCAACCTGCTGCGCAGCGCCTGCGTCGGATCGGCCTCGGAGGGCGCCGCGCCCGCGCGTTGTTCGAGCCGTCGCACCACCTGGTCGACCCGCTTCATTTCCAGCGCGGCATCGAAAGCAGCCGGAACCGTTGGACGAAACCCCGTGGGCACCGCCTCCAGAGCGTCCAGGGCACTGTCGCCTGGCGCCGTCGGTGGCGC
>JANLQZ010000153.1:0-1673 GCA_031368125.1 Betaproteobacteria bacterium | reverse complement strand
TCGAAGCCGCTGGCCATGACCGCGGCGGAAATCCCCAGGAACGACGCGGCCGACATGTAGTCGCCGGCAATCGCCAGGCCGTTCTGGAATCCGGTGATGCCGCCACCTGCGGTGTAGAAGTCGGCGGCGGACTTGGTCTTGGCGGCCGCCCATTTGGTGATGAACAGGGTCAGCACCACGAAGGTGGCGAACATGCCGATGGCGGTCCAGTTGGTCGCCTGTTTTTGCGCCTGGCCCAGATCCGCGCCGGCCGCATAAACCACGGCGGACACGCCAAACAGGGCCGCCAGGGTCAACACGCGGCGCGTGGTGTCAGATATCCGGTTCATTTCAGCACCGCCTTTGCAATAGCGTCAGAGAGTTCGTCGAATTCGGTATTCGCGCGCTTGACATAGATGGCGGTGATCACGATCGTGAACACGATGACGCCGAAACCGATCGGAATTCCCATCGTCATGACGCCGACGCCGAGTTTTTGCGACAGGAATTCCTTGTTGAATGCCACCAGCAGGATGAAGCCGTAATAAGCGACCATCATCGCCAGCGTCAGCCACCAGCCGAAGCTGGTGCGTTTTCGCTTGAGCTCCTGGTATTTCGGATGGCTCGTTATCCGTTCGACCAAATCATCTTTCATGTCTGTCTCCTAGAGTGTTCCTCTGCAGTCGCTGGCGTCGCGGCGGGTGGGGTTGCCGGGGCGGGGTGACGGAAACGACCGAGAACAGCGGCGACGATACGGCGCTCTGCTTACCGAGTGCTTACCCGGAATTACCGAAGTCTTACTTGGGAATCTCGGCATCGGGAGCGGCGTCGAAACGGATCGTGAAGCGCGAGCCGGGCGGGTTGTGGCCGGGGTGGGCGTCTTCCAGGGTCACCGTCGCACGGTGCAGCGCCGCAATCTCCAGCACGATTGGCAGGCCCAGACCCGAACCCTCCACCTCGGTGCCGAGGGTCCGGTAAAAGGGTTTGAAGACCAGCTCGCGTTCGGCCGGCGCAATGCCGGGCCCGGAGTCTTCCACCTGCAGCAGTATGACCTTGCCAAACGGGTCGACCAGCACCCGCGCGGTCACGATGCCGGGGTGTTCCGCACTGGACGGGGTGTAGTTGATGGCATTGTTCAGAAGGTTGCGAATCAGCTCCATGAGCAAGGTCGGGTTGCCGTTCAGGTACAGATCGTTGGCGCCGGGTTGTGCCCCCTCGTAGCCCAGATCGATCGCCTTGTCGGAGGCGCGCGAAAGGCAGTCCTGCACCACGTCGATGGTCAGTTGCGCCAGGTCGCAGCGCTCCCGCGCCATGCTGGCGCCGCTGCTTTCCGCGCGGGCCAGCGCCAGCAGCTGGTTGACGGTGTGGGTGGCGCGCATGCTGGCGGTGCCGATCTGGCGCAGCGACTGCTTGAGCTCGTCGGCGCTCGCCCCTTCGCGCTGCGCCAGGTCCGCCTGCATGCGCAGCCCCGCCAACGGAGTCTTGAGCTGGTGCGCGGCATCGGCGAGGAAACGCTTCTGGTGGCTGATCGAGCTTTTCAGGCGCAGCAGCAGGTCGTTGACGGAGGCCACCAGCGGAGCGACTTCGAGCGGTATCGAGTTTTCATCCAGCGGGCTGAGGTCGTCCGGCTTGCGCGCGCGGATGCGTTCCTCGAGCTGGTTCAAGGGTTTGATGGCGTACGCCAGACCGAGCCA
>JANLQZ010000152.1:0-1665 GCA_031368125.1 Betaproteobacteria bacterium | reverse complement strand
TGGCGCATCGGGTTGGCATCTAAGACTTTTTGCTGCTCGGCGCTGAGCGCGGAGTACAGGGCCTTGGTCGCGTCCTCGCGTTTGGCAATTTCGGCGTCGCGCTGCGCCTTCAAGGCACGCATGCGGTCGATCCGTTCGGGCGTGGTCAAGGCGGCCATCTCTTCGTGCACCTTCCGGCGGTTCTCCGCGCCCATGCGTGTCGCCATGTCGGCCGGCGGCTGCATCGCGGCGACATAGGCAGCCCAGGCGTTTTCCTGGTTCGCCGTAAGCTTGAGTTTGGCTTTGAGCTCGGCCTGGCGTCTGGCCACCATCTCGTGTATCTTGGCCGGGTCCATGCGGTCGTGGTGCATCATGCCGCGCGCGTGCACCGGGTCTTGCTGGGGCGCTGTCTGGGCGAGTGCGGTGAAGCCGACGCAGGCCAGCAGGCCGGCGACCAACAGCGGTTTGAATAACGATTTCATGAAAACTTCCTTTCGATGAGAAGAGACCTGAATGCACAGAGGTGGCGTCAGGTTGACGGCAAGTTTGGGCGACCCGTGTATCTGTGCCATGACGGGGTGATAACAGTTTGTAAAGACCACCAGCCCGCGGTGGCGATGCACTACCGGCGTGCCGGTTGATCACCCAGAAGCTGCGCCAGTGCCGCACCGTGCAGCAACTCGACCTTGTTTTCGGTGGCGAAGCGGCGCGCATTGTCGCCCACGTCGCCCAGACTGATGTAGACGCATTGGCTGGCGTCCCTGGCCTGCCTGCTACTGTGCAATGCGCGCAACGGCTCGACACCATGGTTGGCAGCTTTCCAGCGTTTCCCGGCAATCAGCGTCGTGCGTCCATTCCGGGTCAGCACCAGATCGGCCGCGCCACCTCGCTCGCTGCTGACCTGGAAACCCTGTCGCGTGTAGGCGCGTTCCAGTGCGCCCGAGAAGTCGCGCCAGTTCATTGCGGCTAGCGACTCCAGCACGCCCGCCACCTGCTCGGGATTGGGCGCCCGGAACTGCCTCACTGCCGCGATCAGGCCAACCACCAGAAACGGGAAACCACCCATCGCGCCAAACACCACATACCGCTCCGGCAGCATCGCGCGCGCCACCAATACGAACGCCACCACGATCGCGATGCTGACCCACCAAGGTGAGCGCAACAATATCGCGAACATCGATTTCTCGGCCATTTTCCATTTCACCCGGCTACCTCCGTGTTGCGCCCGTTGGCCGGGCGATCGCGCGGTTTTACCACGCAGGGGCAGGCCAGGCCCGCGCGGCAGCGCGTCTGGGGCCGCCGCGCCTCAGGCGCTGTTCGTGCGCCAGCAGCTTTGCACACCGGCCAGGCCTGCCGCCGGCGCCAGCCGATCGCGCTTCTCACGCTGCAACCGCGTAGCCCTCTTCGGCGATCGCGTGCGCCAGTGCCTCGCGCGGTTGGTTCGACACCACCTCGACGCGGTTTTGTGGGCGGTCGATCTTGACCTCGGCCTGCGGGTCGATTTGCTTGAGCGCGCGGGTTACCGCTTTTTCGCAGTGGCCGCAGGTCATTCCGGTCACGGTGAAGGTCTGGTTCATGGGATGGCCCTTTGAAGCTGGTCTGTTGCCAGCATACCGCGAAGCGGGTCGTGGCGCCTCGCCTCGGCGCGGGTCTGGGGCCTTGCCCGCCGCAGGGTTGATCCGCGTC
>JANLQZ010000132.1:0-2582 GCA_031368125.1 Betaproteobacteria bacterium | reverse complement strand
GAGGATGGGCTGGCAGCCTACGGCCGCGGCGACTACGCCAACGCGATGCGCATCCTGTTGCCATTGGCGGAGGCGGGCAACGCCAATGCCCAATACGACCTCGGGTTGATGTATGACAACGGCCAGGGCGTGGCGCAGGATCACGCGCAAGCCGCCAAATGGTACCGGTTGGCTGCCGTGCAGGGCATTGGCAAGGCGCAATCCAATCTCGGCATCTTGTATGCGCGCGGACAAGGCGTGGCGCAGGACTTCGCCGAGGCGGCCAAGTGGTACCGGTTGGCTGCTGCACGCGGGATTGCGAGGGCGCAATTCAACCTGGCGGTCATGCACGAAGGCGGGCAAGGCGTCCCGAAAAATTACGAGTTGGCGCTGAAGTGGTATCGATCGGCGGCAGCACAAGGCAACGCGGGCGCGCAGTTCAATCTTGGCCCGATGTACGACAACGGGCAAGGCGTGGCGGCGGACGATGCCGAGGCCGCCAGATGGTACGGCCTGGCGGCCCAGCAGGGCGTCGCCAAGGCGCAGTCCAACCTGGGTCTCATGTACGAAAGCGGGCAGGGTGTGCCGCGCGACTACGCGCTGGCGCTCAAGTGGTATCGGCTGGCCGCGGAACGCGGGATCGCCAAGGCGCAATTCAACCTCGGCGCCATGTATGCCCGCGGCCTGGGTGCACCCGCCGATCCTGCGGAGGCGCTCAAGTGGTACCGGCTGGCGGCCGGGCAGGGGATTGCGAAGGCGCAATTGAACATCGGCCGGATGCACGAGCTCGGACAGGGCGTGGCGCAGAACACCACCGAAGCCCTCAAGTGGTACCGGCTGGCGGCCGCGCAGGGCGACCCGGACGCACAGTCTTATCTCGGACTCCTGTATGAGCGCGGCCAGGGCGTCAAGCAGGATTACGCGGAGGCGATCCGGTGGTACCGGCTGGCCGTGGCGCAAGGCCATGCAGGTGCGCAGTACAACCTCGGCGTGATGTACGACTACGGGCAGGGGGTCGAGACCGATTACGCCGAAGCCGTGAAGTGGTACCGGTTGGCGGCCGTGCAGGGCGATGCCAGCGCGCAGCGCAACCTGGGTCTGATGTATGCCCGCTCGGACGGGGTGGCCCAGGACTACGCGGAAGCGTTCAAGTGGTCCCGGCTCGCCGCAGCGCAGGGCGACGTCGGCGCGATGACCGACCTCGGCCAGTTGTATGAGCGCGGCCGTGGAGTCCCCCAGGATCAGGTGCGCGCCTACATGTGGTTTCACCTCGGCGTCGTGTCGGCCGGTTCCAAGGCCGCGGCGAACAGCCGCGACGCCCTTGCGGGGCGGATGACGCCCGAGCAGATCGCCCAAGCCAAGGACTTGGCGAGCGGCTGTCTGCAGCGCGAGTTCAAGGGTTGCGACTGAAAACGGGTCGGGATGGAACCGTGGCGACCGGCCGCCCATGCCGCAGCAATTGCCGGCATGTCCTTGTGCGGCCCCGCTGCGGGACGCACTACACTCCACCCTGCATTTTGGCTTTGGTCCAGCGCCGGTAGCGGTTGACCAAAGCGTGTTTGTCAAAGGAAATATGGTGCTAAGCAAGCTCTCTCGAATGGTCGCTCCCCTGGCGTGTGTTTTGGGACTGGTCTGGTCGTTGTTGCCGGCCGCCGTCGGTGCCCAGCCGGCGGCCAGTGCCCAGCCGGCGGCCAGTGCCCCCATCGCGGCCAACGCCAGCGCCCCGGCCGAGTCCGGTGCCGCGCTTGCCGCTCCCAAGACCGAGGCGGGTGAAAACCCGTATGGCATCCGGGCGGTGTGGGAGCAAGGCGATTTCGTCGCCAAAGCCACGCTGCTGATTCTGATTGCGATGAGCATGTCCAGCTGGTATGTGATCTTCACCAAGGTGTTTCAGCAGGCCAAGATCGGGCGGCAATCCAGGGCCATCGATGATGGCTTCTGGACCACCGGCTCGGTGCGCCAGAGTGCCGACCGGCTCGCCACCGACAGCCCGTTCCGTTTCATCGCCGACAAGGCGCTCGAAGGGGCCAGCAAGCATGACGGCCTGCTGGGGGCGATCGATTTCAACACCTGGGTCACGATGAGCATCCAGCGCGCCATGGCGAGCGTGCAGAGCCGTTCGCAGGATGGTCTGGCGTTGCTTGCCACGGTCGGTTCGACAGCGCCCTTTGTCGGCCTGTTCGGCACCGTATGGGGCATCTACCACGCGCTGGTGAGCATCGGACTGTCCGGGCAGGCCAGCATCGACAAGGTGGCCGGCCCGGTGGGCGAGGCGCTGATCATGACGGCCATCGGACTGGCCGTCGCGGTGCCCGCCGTGCTGGGCTACAACTGGCTGGTGCGCCGCAACAAGGCTGCCATGGAAGGTGTGCAGGCCTTCGGCAGCGAACTGCATGCCGTGCTGCTGGCCACAGCCAAGAAGTCGTCCTGAGTCGAAGACGCACCGCCGCAACCGCCCATGTCGATGAACGTTGGCCCGCCAGAGGGCGAAGACGAGGTCCTGAGCCAGATCAACACCACGCCGCTGGTCGACGTGATGCTGGTGCTGCTGATCATCTTCCTGATCACGATCCCGGTCGTGACCACCTCGATCGCGCTGTCGC
>JANLQZ010000049.1:0-4507 GCA_031368125.1 Betaproteobacteria bacterium | reverse complement strand
GAGCGCACGCTCGACCAGCGACACGAAATCCGGCTCCTTGAACTGGTGCACACTGACATTGACCGACAGCGTCAGGTGTTGGTAGCGGGGCATCCGCGCCCACGCCGCGAGTTGCGCGCAGGCGGTGTCGAGCACCCATTGCCCCAGCGGCTGGATCAACCCCGTCGACTCGGCCACGGGAATGAATTCACCCGGATGGACCAGCCCGCGCGACGGGTGCAACCAGCGCACCAGCGCCTCGGCACCCGTAACAACGCCGTCGGAGCGCACGATCGGCTGGAAGTGCAGCAGCATCTGGCTGCCGGACAGCGCTTCACGCAGCTCCGACTCGATCGCCACCCGGGCGTCGACCGCGGCCTGCATGCCCTGGTCGAACAGGCGCATGGTATTGCGGCCCGCCGCCTTGGCCTGGTACATCGCCAGATCGGCCTGCTTGAGCAGATCCTCCACGCCCTGGTTGCCCTGGGCCAGCAAGGTGATGCCGATGCTCGGCGTGCTGCGGTATTCGCGCGTACCGAGCACGTACGGGGTTGAAAACGCCGCCAGGATCTTGTGGCCGACCAGCTCGGCCTGGGCCGCCGCTTCGCCCACGTCGTCGCTCAGGTCTTCCAGCATCACCACGAACTCATCACCACCCAGGCGGGCCACGGAATCGGCCTCGCGCACGCAAGCCAGCAACCGCCGCGCAACGTCGCGCAGCAGCAGGTCGCCGGTCTCGTGGCCCAGGGTGTCGTTGAGCGTCTTGAAATTGTCCAGATCGATGAACAGCAACGCGAACTGGCGGTGGTTGCGGGCATGCGTCACCAGCGCCTTCTTGAGCTGCTCGATCAGCAACCGCCGGTTGGGCAATTCGGTCAGTGCATCGTAGAACGCCAGCGCGTGGATCTGGTCCGCTGCGAGCTTTTCGGCCGTGATGTCGCGCCCGACACCGCGGTAGCCGCGGAACACGCCCTGCGCGTCGAAGATCGGGGTCCCGCTGACCGAGACCCAGTAATCGCGTCCATGCCGGTCGCGGCGCAGTAGCTGGAAGTCGCGAAACTCCTGGTGTGCGTTCAACACCGCGCGGTGGCGTTCCCAGTCCGACGCCGTGACGTTGAGTGCGCCGAGTTCCCAGCGCTTCTTGCCCAGCCGCTCCGCGTTGCGGCTGCCATGCAAACCGGGAAAATCGCTCTCCACGCTGACGAAGCGAAACTGCGCGTCCTGTTCCCAGTACCAGTCGGACGACAACTGCGTGAGGGCCCGAAAACGCGCCTCGTTCTCGCGCAGGATCCGTTCGGTGCGCTTGCGCTGGCTGACGTCGACGATGCTGACCTGCACCGCGGGCCGGCCCTCGAAGCTGATCGCCGTCCCCTGCGCCTGCACCTCGATCAGGCTGCCGTCGAGCCGGATGTATTGCAGCTCCATCGCATCGAGCAACGCGCCCTGCTCCAGCATCCGCCTGGCGCGTTCGGCCACCTCGGCATGGAAATCCGGGTGGACGAAATCCATGAACGGTCGTCCGAGCAACTGTTGCGCGCTCGAGGCCCCCGCGATCCTGACCGCCATCGGGTTGACGTAGGCCAGCAGCCCCTGCTGGTGCACAGCGACACCGACCGGGGACGACTCGACCAGCGCACGGTAACGGACCTCGCTCTCCACCAGTACCTGTTGCAGGCGGTACTTTTCCGTGATGTCGCTGAACACCAGCACCACGCCCACAATCTGCCCGCGCGCATCGCGGATCGGCGCGGCACTATCGGAGATCTGGTACTCGAGGCCGTCACGGGCGCGCAGGCTGGTGTGGTTGGCCAGGCCCACCACCTGGCCCGAGGCGAGCACGCGTTGCACCGGGTCCAGCGAGACCTCACCGGTGACTGAATCGGAAATCACGAACACCTCGGTCAAGGCGCGCCCACGCGCATCCGCCAGCCGCCAGCCGGTCAGGCGCTCGGCCGCCGGATTCATGCGTGTGACCCGACCCGACGCGTCGGTGGCGATCACCGCATCCCCAATGGAATGCAGCGTGATCGACAGGTTTTCCTCGCTGGCGCGCAAGGCGTGCTGCGCCTGCGCGAGCGCGTCGAGCATGTGGTTGAACGCAACCGCCACGGCCGACAGTTCGGGTGCCGCAGCGTCGGAGCGCGCGCGCGCCTGCGTGTCCCCGGCCGTCACCCGGCGCGCCGTTGCCGCCAGTTGGTCGAGCGGGCGGGCAATACGTTGCGCCAGGCTCCACGCCAGGCCGGACGCCGCCACCAGCAATGCCAGGCCAGCCAGCAGCCCGTTGCGCAAGGCAGCGTCCGCGGCTGCAAAGACCTCGTCCTCCGGCAGGCCGGCGGCGACGCGCCAGCCGGTGCCGGAGAGGCGCTTGAACGCCATCAGCCGGCGCACGCCGTCGGCACCGGTGGCGGTAAGAAAACCCTCAGGTTGTGCCTGCATCAGTGCCCGCACGTGGCCCGGGACCGGTTTTCCGATCCAGGCTTGCGGGTCGGTGGAACGCAGCGCCATGTTGAATTCGCGGTCGATCACGGACACCAGCAGGTTGGCCGGCACCGACGCCGTCACCACCTGGTTGAGGGCCAGCAAGTCCAGCGGCAGCGCGACCATGCCGCTTTGTCGCTTGCCGTCGTTAAAAACCGGCGCCGTGACCACCGTCACCCAGCGTCTGGCAAGCGGGGAAAAAAGGGCGTCGCCGACATGGAACTTGCCGCTGCGAAGGCTTTGTTGGAACCAGGGAACGGCCGCCACCTGGTGCTGGCCCGGCGCGTCTGGCTGCAAGGTACAGACCGGGTTCCCCTGCAGGTCGCGCGTGCCGATGGTCCCATACTCCGGATGCAGGCGGATGAAATCCTTCACCAGCGGATCGCAGTTGGCCGGGTCCATGGCCCGCACCAGTGGTTGTGCAGCAAAGATCGACAACATCGCTTCGTTGGCGCGCAAACTGGCCTCGAGCCGGCCCGCTGCGCTGTCGACCGCCAGCTTGACCTTGTCGCGGGCGACGGCCCGGGCCTCCTCGCGCTCGCTCATCAGGTGCCAGACCAGCAACAGCAGCATCGGAACCGTCACCACCAGCACCAGCAGCGCCAGTTGCTGGCGGATCGGCCGGCGCCCGATGTCGAGCCCGGCGGAGCGTTGGCGCGAGGTTGGCGAGGACATGCAGTGGCCAGTCCGGGAAGCGCCCGTTCAGGGCAATCGGACCAGGGAACCCACGGCGCGGCGAAATGATGGTGACACACCGGATCCCTGTTGTTTGCGCCCCATTGGCGGGCTTGCGACGGGCCCGCGCTGATGGCTGGACCGGCGGCGAAGCATCTTAGCATCGCCGCACCGGGCCCACGCACGCCAACGGGCGCGCAATACGCCCGGCGTGGTGTCCAGGCCGTGCCGGCTGCCGCGCCGCAGACGCCGCGCGTACCTCACCACGCGCGCGACGGCCGGCCGATCCGGTGCCACGCCCGCGCCGTCGGTTTTCTCAGGTCGGAACCCAGAGCTTGGGCAAATTGGGAAGAGTACGAAAGATGCGCGACAGCGACCCGTTGCGCACCAGCGTGGTCGCGTGTTCAATGTCCGGCGCCAGGAAGCGGTCCTGCGCCATCGCCGGAATCTGCTCACGCAGCAACGCGTGCGCCTGCTCCAGCGCAGCCGAGCTTTTCAGCGGGCGCAGGAACTCGATCCCCTGGGCGGCCGCCAGCAGCTCGATGCCCAGGATATGCGAGGTATTGCTGATCATGGCCTGCAGCCGGCGCGCCGCGAAGGTGGCCATCGACACATGATCTTCCTGGTTGGCGCTGGTGGGCAGGCTGTCGACACTGGCCGGGTGCGCCAGCGACTTGTTCTCGGAGGCCAGCGCGGCGGCGGTCACGTGGGCGATCATGAAACCGCTGTTGAGGCCGGCGTCGGCGGTCAGGAACGGTGGCAGGCGCGACACGCTGGCGTCGATCAGCATCGCGATGCGGCGCTCGGCGATGGCGCCCACCTCGGCTATCGCCAGCGCCATGCCGTCGGCCGCCAGCGCCACCGGCTCGGCATGGAAGTTGCCACCCGAGATCATCGTGCCTTGGTCGAGCGAATCGGCGCCGGCGTCGCCGGGTGCGAACACCAGCGGATTGTCGGTCACCGCATTGGCTTCGCGCACCAGCACCAATGCGCCGTGGCGCAGCTGGTCCAGGCAGGCGCCCACCACCTGCGGCTGGCAACGCAGGCTGTACGGGTCCTGCACGCGGTCGTCGCCGTCGAGATGCGAATTGCGGATCTCGCTGCCCTGCAGCAGCGCGCGGTAATACTGCGCCACATCGATCTGGCCGGGCTGGCCACGCAGCGCGTGGATACGCGGGTCGAACGGGCCGTCGCTGCCACGCGCGGCGTCCACGGTCAACGCGCCGATCACCAGCGCGGCCTCGAGCACCGGCTCGAAACTCAGCAGTGCATGCAGCGCCAGCGCGGTCGAAGTCTGGGTGCCGTTGATCAGCGCCAGCCCCTCCTTGGCGCCGAGCCGCAGCGGCGCGATGCCGGCCTGCGCCAGCGCGGCGCC
>JANLQZ010000048.1:0-4081 GCA_031368125.1 Betaproteobacteria bacterium | reverse complement strand
GCCAGCAAGGGCGACACCGAGCCATCGCTGTTGATCTTGGTGAGTGTTTCGAATACGTTGTACAGCGTTATTTCAGATATTGCCGCCGCCGCGCCGCCGGTCGGGTCCAGGCCGGGTGATGGTTCCAGGGCCATGCCGAGTACCAGTGTTTCCTTCTTGCCTTGCGCCGGCGCGGCAAACGGCACTCCCGCCAGCGCGGCGGTCGACAGGGTGGATGTGAGTAGGGAGCGGCGATTGACCATGGTCAGGGATCCTCATTAAAAAGGTGGGAGCAGCGCGGGTTTCCTGTGCGCAGGCCGCAACGATAGCACTGTCGCGGCGCAGTCTGCCGGTCGGTTTCCGCAGATCGTGGACAGTGTCCGGTTCAATCGCCGCGGGTCGCCAGCGGCGCGGTCTGGGGGAAGTGGCAGGCGACCAGGTGGTCGGGTCCGCTGGCGAGCAACTCTGGCCGACTGCTGTCACACCGCGCCTGGGCGTTTGGACAGCGATGTGCATACGGGCAGGCGCCGGGCAACTGGGGCCGCGGCGCAGACGCCGGCGTGCGCCTGCGCGCCTCATCGGGCCGGCGCGGTTCCATGCGGGGAATGGCGTCCATCAAGGCACGGGTATAGGGATGCGCGGCATGGTGAAACAGGGTGGCTGGTGTTCCCTGTTCGACGATCCGCCCCTGGAAGATCACCGCCACCTCGGCGCACAGGTGGTCGACCACGGCCAGATCGTGGCTGATCAGCAGATAGGTCACGCCAAACTGCTGTTGCAGGTCCTGCATCAGGTTGAGTACCTGCGCCTGCACCGACACGTCGAGCGCGCTGACCGGTTCGTCGGCCACGATCAGGCGTGGCCGCGTGATCAGCGCCCGCGCGATCGCGATGCGTTGGCGCTGCCCGCCGGAGAACTCGTGCGGGTATTTGTCCAGGTCGCTGGCGCGCAGCCCGACCGACGCCAGTACATCCTGTGCCAGCCGCCGCCGCTCGGCCGCGGAGCCTGTGCCCTGGGCTTGCAGAGGTTCGGTCACGATGTGTTGCACGGTCTGGCGCGGATCGAGCGAGCCGTAGGGATCCTGGAACACCATCTGGAAGTCGCGCCGCGCGGAGCGCAATGCGCCAGCGTCCAGCGCCGCCATGTCACGCCCCAGAATGCTGACGCGGCCGCTGGAGGGCGCCTCCAGGGCCATCACCAGGCGCGCCAGCGTCGACTTGCCGGAGCCGGATTCGCCTACGATGCCCAGGCTGCGCCCGGCCGCGAGCGTGAAGCTGACTCCCTGCAGCGCATGTACAAGTGGCGGCTTGCCCCATAACGTCTCGCGCGGCAAGGCATAGGTGCGTTTGACCTGGTCCACGACCAGCAAGTTCTGGTTCACTTGTGCACCGTGCTTCGTACTGCGGTGTCATGCGCCTTCGGGGGGACCCGGCGGCTCACGGGATGCGGCGGTGCTCGCGTGTTCATGGCGGTTCCCCTGCCAGGACGGCGTCCAGCCTGAAGCAACTGGCCTCGTGTCCGGCGCCAAGCGAAGTCGCGGCCGGCCGGGCAGCACGGCAAGTCGCCTGTGCATAGGCGCAACGATCGGAAAATGCGCAGCCCGCGGGCAGGTCGACCAGTTCGGGCACGGTGCCGTCGATGGTGGTCAGGCGCTCGCCCGCCACCGCGCCCAGGCGTGGACGGGCACCGAACAGGCCGCGCGTGTAAGGGTGGGCCATGCGAGCGAAGACGCTCGCCGTGGGGCCGCTTTCGATTACGCTGCCGCCATACATCACGAGCATGCGGGTGACGTTTTGCGCGATCACGCCCAGGTCGTGCGAGATCAGCAGCAGCGCCATCGATCGTTCGGTGACCAGGTCATGGATCAGGTCGAGGATCTGCCCCTGTATCGTGACATCCAGCGCCGTCGTGGGCTCGTCCGCAATCAGCAGGTCCGGCTCGCAGGCCAGTGCCATCGCGATCGTGATGCGTTGGCGCTGGCCACCGGAGAACTGGTGCGGGTAGGCATCGATGCGGCGCGCCGCATTGCCGATGCCGACCCGGTCCAGCAGCCGGATGGCCTGGGCTCGCGCCTCTTTGCGGTCCATGCCGCGGTGCAGGCGCAGCGGTTCGCCGACCTGGTCGCCGATCGTGTGCACCGGGTTGAGTGCCGTCATGGGTTCCTGGAACACCATGCCGATGCGGTTCCCGCGCAGTTGGCGCATCACGGCATCGGGTTGCCCCACCAGTTCCTGCCCTTCAAAGCGGATGCTGCCCGATACTACGGCGCTTTCGGGCAGCAGGCCCATCAGCGCCATCGCGGTGATCGATTTGCCGCAGCCCGACTCCCCCACCAGCCCCAGCGCTTCGCCACGCGACAGGTCGAAACCGACACCCCGGATCGCGTCGGCCGGGCCGCGCTGGGTCTGCAGGCGAACGCTGAGGTTGTCGATTTCCAGCATGGGTAGTGCAACTCGCGGCGGCGCCAGCGTTAGCGCTTGCGCGCCAGGCGCGGGTCCATCAGGTCGCGCAGTCCGTCGCCCATCAGGTTGAGCCCCAGCACCGCCAGCGCGATCGCCACCCCCGGAAAGACGGCCAGCAATGGGGCCTGAAACAGCAGCGTCTGCGCCTCAGCCAGCATGCGTCCCCACGACGGCTGGGGCGGCTGGGTTCCCAGGCCAAGGTACGACAGCGCCGCCTCGGCCAGGATGGCGATCGCAAACCGGATCGTGACCTGCACCGTCAGCACCGACATGATGTTGGGCAGCACGTGGTCGAAGGTGATGCGCCACGGGCCCTTGCCGCAGGCGCGCGCCGCCAGCACGAACTCGCGCGCCCACAAGGCGTTGGCCGATGCGCGGGTGATGCGTGCGAAGGTCGGTATGTTGAAGATGCCGATGGCGATGATCGAATTCACGATGCCGGCACCGAACACGGCCGTCATCATGATGGCTGACAGAATGGCGGGAAAAGCGAAGGTGAAATCCGACAGGCGCATGATCAGTTCCTCGACCCAGCCCCGGCGGGCCGCCGCCAGCAAGCCAAGCGAAGTGCCGGCCAGCAGTCCGATGCCGACCGCGATCACGCCTACCAGGATCGAGTTGCGCGCCCCGACCAGCAGCAGCGAACTCACGTCGCGTCCGAACGGATCGGTGCCCAGCCAATGCTGCGCGCTGGGCGCGAGCAGCTTGGAGGCCATGTCGATTTCGTAGGGCGACGATGGCGTCCATACCAGGGACAGGGCGGCCGCGAAGAGGAGCAGGGCGGAGAGAAATCCCCCCAGCACAAAACTGCGATGGGCCAGGGCGCGGCGCAGGAAGGCAGCCGGCGCGGCGCTCATATGTCGCTGGCCTTCACACGCGGGTCGATCACGGCGTAAAGGACGTCGACAACGAAGTTGACCAGCACCACCATCGTGGCCAGCAACATGACGCAATTGCGCACCACGATCAGGTCCCGGTTGGAGATCGACTGGAATATCAGGCGGCCCAATCCCGGCAGGTAGAACACGTTCTCGACCACGATCGTGCCGGCCAGCAGTTCGGCCGATTGCAGGCCCATGACGGTGATCACCGGGATCATGGCGTTGCGCAGCACATGGCCCCACAGCGTCGCACGTTGCGACAGGCCCTTGGCCCGGGCGGTGCGGACAAAGTCTTCGCGCATCACCTCGAGCACCGCCGAGCGCGTGATGCGCGCCAGGATGGCCGCCTGCACAAATGCCAGCGACAGGGCGGGCAGCAGCAGTGACTGGAGCGACGCCATCGGGTCTTCGCTCCAGCCCGGGAAACCACCGGCCGAGAACCACTGCAACTTGACCGAGAAAAACAGGATCAGCAAAATAGCGAACCAGAAGTTGGGGATCGCGATGCCGATCTGTGTCAGGCCCATCAGCCCGACATCACCGAGCCGGTTGTGCCGCGCGGCCGCGTAGATGCCTGCGCACAAGGCCAGCACGGTGGTCAACGCCATCGCCATCAGGGCCAGCGGCACGGTCAGACTCAACCGCTCCAGCACGAGGTCGAACACCGGCGAACTGTAGGCGTAGCTGTCGCCAAGCTCGCCGGTCAGCATCCCGGTGACCCAGTGCCAGTAGCGTTCCAGTGGTGGCCGGTCGAGCCCG
>JANLQZ010000030.1:0-5512 GCA_031368125.1 Betaproteobacteria bacterium | reverse complement strand
GGACCTTGACATCTACAACTTGGTCAAAGTGGCGGGTAATTCGATCGAGCTTGGTCGTTACATAATTTCGCAGGGCCGGGGTGACTTCGAGGTGATGACCGCTGATCGTCAAGTTCATGGATATCCTCCTGTTGCGCTTGCTGTTGAAAAAGCCACATGCAGAACACATGCGGCGGAGAAACCGATGGTGGTGGGGAGTAGAAATGCAGACAACGATTTCACTATGCACCCGGCGCCGGACAAAAGCAATCCCCAATCGCAATCCGGGTCCTGTTTTTTCCGAACTCCGGCGCAGCCCAGGCGCGGATTCGCCATGTTCAGGTGGTCCTGGCAGCGTGACCAGCGACGGTACCGGTCGAAAGCCCAGTGGCTGGCGGGTTATGCAAATCGAGTCGACCCGCGACCCAGACCGTGGCCAGGCTCGCGCACGCGCCCACTGCGGCCGCCACCCAATAGTGCTGCACCAGGCCCTGGCTGTCGCGCGTGATGATGTTGCCGCCGATAAATGCCGCCGCGCCTATGGCGACCGACTGCACCGCTGAATTGAGCGTCATGAAAGTACCGCGCAGGTCCGGATCGGCGGCCGAGGTGAGGATGGCCATGCCAGGAATCATGCGCGCGCTCATGAGCGTGAAGAATGCAGTCGAAACCAGCAGCACTGCCCAGATCGGCAGCCCCGCGGTCAGCGTGGTGGCCAGCAGCGGGAACACCACCAGCACCGCGGAGACCCGGAAGGTCCGGACCTTGCCGACCCGGTCGGTCAGCCGGCCGAACAACCGTGCCGTCAGCAGCGTCGCCATGCCACCGCAAAGGTAGGTGGCGGGAATCTGGTCGGCGCGCCAGCCGAGGTTCGATTGCAGGTAGAGCGTAATGAATGGAATGACGGTGAAGCCGGCGAACATCAACAGGGCCGAGAACAAGAAGGCTTTCTGGTGATTGCGGTCACGCACGACCTGGGTGATTCCGTCCCAGGCCGAGCGGCGCCCGGGGCGCAGCAGATGGTCCTTCAACTCCGGCATGCTCCATGCGGCCGCCAGTCCGAACAGGCCACACAGCAGCGCGATACCGAAAAAGCTGGCGTGCCAGCCCAGGTGGGCGGCCAGGTAAAGGCCGGACGGCACGCCAGCAACGGTGGCGACCGAGAAGGACGTCATGACGATGGCCATGGCACGCCCGCGCCGTTCAAACGGGATCACGTCGCCGACGATGGTCTGCGACAGCGCGGAAAGCACACCGCCGAAAACGCCGGCCGCGATGCGTGCACTCATCAGGGCCAGGTAGGACGTGGCGAGGCCGCAGGCGAGCGTCGCCAAGGCGAACAGGCAATACAGCACCAGCAACAGGCGCTTGCGGCCGAAGCGGTCGATGTAGGTGGATGCCAACAGGCCGGATGCGCCGGCAGCCAGCGTGTAGGCCGACACCAGCGTCGCGAATTGCGCGTCCGAAATGGCGAACAGCCGGGTGAACTGCGGCCCCAGCGGCATCATGATCATGAAATCAAGAATATGGGTGAACTGGATGCCGGCGAGCGTCAGCAGAAGCCACAGTTCACGCCGCGGCGTCAGTGTTTTGGGCATGGATTCGCAAGGTATTGCAATAGACTCTAGCATCGTTACAAGATCTTGACATGAGCCTGGACACCATCATTCACGCGGGTCTGCGCCAATACGGCCGGCCGACCCTTGCGCTGGTGTTGATGGGAGGTGGCGCCCGTACCGCCTACCAGGTTGGTGTGCTGAAGGCCTTGGCGGCGATGCTCAAGGCCCATCCCGGCGCGGCACGATTGTTTCCGTTTCAGGTGCTGGTCGGTACCTCGGCAGGCGCCATCAACGCGGCATTCCTGGCCGGGCGGGCGATGCAGGGTCTGCAGGCATTCGACCACCTGGCCGAATTCTGGGGCCGGCTGCGCTCCACCGACGTGTACCACCTGAACGTGCCGCCCTGGGTGCGGTTCAGCCGGTTCGCGGTGGCCTTGAGTCTTTCCAGGCATGCACGCGCAAACGGGGCGTTGATGGACAACGCGCCGCTGGGCCAGATTCTTCGCAAAGGCATTTCGCTCGATGGCATCGACGAGGCGCTGCGGTCCAACACCATCGATGCGCTGGCGATCACCGGCTCGAGTTACAGCAGCGGAGTCCACTGGACCTTCTGCCAGACTGCCACCCGCGCCGAGTTCGAGGGTTGGGCACGCCCGGGGCGCCGCGCCGAATACCAGAAACTGTCGATCGATCACCTGATGGCTTCGAGTGCCATTCCGTTCCTGTTTCCCGCCACTGCGTTGCAAGTGGATGGACGGTCGGAGCATTTTGGCGACGGTTCGATGCGCCAGGTGACACCCCTTTCTCCAGCCATGCACCTGGGGGCGAGAAAGATACTGGTGGTGGGGGTCGGACAGCCCGAACGCGGCGCGATGGTGGGTGGCGCGGCGGCCGCAGCGGTTCGTGGGCCGACCCTGGGCAGCATGGCCGGTCATGTCATCGCGAGTGTGTTCCACGATACGCTGCAGGCGGACGTGGAGCAGACACAACGCGTGACCCAGACCATCAACCGGTTGCCGCGCGAAGCCGCGGCGGCCATGCCGTACAAGCCGATCGACGTGTTGTCCATTGCACCCACGCGTTCCCTCGACGCGCTGGCGCAGCAGCACACGCGCGAACTGCCGGTGCTGATCCGCGATGCGCTTTCGGCGCTTGGTGTGCTCAAGGGCAGCGGCGGTACGCTGGCCAGTTACCTGCTGTTCGAGCCCGGCTTCGTGCAGGCGCTGGTGGCGATGGGAGAAGAAGACGCGCGGGCGCAACAAGCCGAGTTGCTGGAACTGGTTCTCGGCGCCTGAACGACGGCCGGCGGGACCGGCCGATGCGATAATTTCCCGAATCATTCGCTGGAGTTCGCTCCCGGGAAATCGGCCCGCTCGGCAGCGTCCCGCTCCCCAACCAGTCAGACGTCAGAGACCACCGGGAGTGAGCCCATGCTCAACGTTTTCACACTTGCCAACGGCCGGCTGTTCCAGGAAGAGATCGAGTCGCTGGAAGAGCTTTCGCGCTTCCAGCCAATCTGGGTCGATCTGGAATCCCCGTCGCCGGACGAAAAGCGCTGGGTCAAGCAATATTTCGGACTGTCGATTCCGGACGACGCGATGGACGAAGACATCGAGGAGTCGGCACGCTTCTACTCCGAGGACAACGGCGACCTGCACATCCGCAGCGATTTCCTGATCGCCGACGATGACGAGCCGCGCACGGTGCGCGTGGCGTTCATCCTCAACCTGGCCAACGACGAACTGCGCAGCAAGGGCGTGTTGTTCTCGATCCACGACGAAGACGTGCCGGTGTTTCGCCTCCTGCGCATGCGAGCCCGGCGCGCACCGGGGCTGATCGAAGACGCCAAGGAGGTCCTGCTCAAGCTGTTCGACGCCGATGCGGAGTATTCGGCCGACACGCTCGAAGGCATCTATGTCGAGCTCGAAAAAGTCAGCGCCAAGGTGCTGTCGGGCGACATGACCGACGTGTTGGCTGGCGAGGTGCTCGGCGCCATCGCGCGCCACGAGGACATGAACGGGCGCATCCGCCGCAATGTGATGGACACACGGCGCGCCGTCAGCTTCATGATGCGTATCAAGATGCTCAACGCCGAGCAGTTCGAGGAGGCGCGCCAGATCCTGCGCGACATCGATTCGCTGGACTCGCACACTGCTTTCCTGTTCGACAAGATCAACTTCCTGATGGACGCCACGGTGGGTTTCATCAACATCAACCAAAACAAGATCATCAAGATCTTTTCGGTCGCCAGTGTGGCGCTGCTGCCACCGACGCTGATCGCCAGCATCTACGGCATGAACTTCAAGGGTTTCTTCCCGGAGCTCGAGTGGTCGTTTGGCTACCCTTACGCGCTGGCCCTGATGGCGTCCAGCGCGATCGTGCCGATGTGGTACTTCCGCCGACGTGGCTGGCTCAAGTAGGGTCGGCGCACGCCACGGGCCGCTTCAACCGGCCCGATCCGCTCCCGGGTGGTGTGGCAGGGTGGCCAACAGCCGGTCCACAATGCGCAGGGCATAACCGCCCGCCACATCGGTGACAAAGCGCTGGAAATCGACCGGTGCGTGTTCGTTGGCGCGGTCGGAAATCGTTCGCACCGCAGCGAACGGTACACCGTAGTCGTGGCACACCTGTGCGACTGCCGCTCCCTCCATCTCCACCGCCAGCGGCGCCATCCCGACCGACTGCAGGGCGCGCTTGAGCGCAGTCGATGCCGGCGCCGTTGCGATGAAGCTGTCGCCGCTTGCGATCAGGCCCTGGTGCACCGCGGGGGCGGGACCGTCTCCGGTGCGGCGCGCCGCCGTGTCGAGGCAATACAGGCAGGCTTCGAACAGCAAACTGGTCAGGTCGGCATCGCAGCCGAACTGCGACTGGCGGTAAAGCGGCACCTCGAAACGCGGGAACAGCGGCGAGGCGTCCATGTCGTGTTGCACGAAATGTGTTGCCACCACCAGGTCGCCGACGTTGACACCGGCACCCAGCGCTCCGGCTACACCCGTAAATACGATGCGGTCCACCGCAAATGCCTCGATCAGGGCCGTGGCGGTGGTGGCCGCAGCGACCTTGCCGATGCGCGACAGGGCCAGCACCACCTGGCGTCCCTGGAGCGTGCCAACCCAGAACGCGCGGCCGGCGCGCCGCACCGGTTTGGGATCCTGCAACAGCGCAAGAAGGCCCTGCTGCTCCTCGGCCAGCGCGCTCAGGATGGCCGTTGTCGTCACGCTGGCGATGCCTGTGGTTATTTGTCGCGCAACTCGCGGCGCAGGATCTTGCCCACCGGCGTCTTGGGCAACTCGGTTCGGAATTCGACCACCTTGGGCTGCTTGTAACCCGTAAGGTTTTCCTTGCAATAGGCGCGCACGTGGGCTTCGGTCAGGCTCGGGTTCTTCTTGACGATGACCAGCTTGACCGCTTCGCCTGTCTTCGGGTCCGGCACTCCGACGCAGGCGCATTCCAGCACGCCGTCGAGTTGCGCCACCACATCTTCGAGTTCGGTCGGAAACACGTTGAAGCCGCTCACCAGCACCATGTCCTTCTTGCGGTCGACGATCTTGAAGTAGCCGCGTTCATCGATGACCCCGATGTCGCCCGACTTGAAATACCCATCGGCGGTCATGACCTTCGCGGTCTCATCGGGTCGCTGCCAGTAACCGGCCATCACTTGCGGGCCCTTGATGGCGATCTCGCCCGACTGTCCGGGGCCGACCTCGTTGCCGTCGTCGTCGAGCAGTTTCATCCAGGTGTTGGGCAGCGGCACGCCGATGGAACCGCTGTATTCGGTTGCGGTGGCCGGATTGCCGCTGGCGGTGGGCGAGGTTTCGCTCAACCCATAACCTTCCAGGATCGGCGAGCCGGTTTTTTCCAGCCACAACTTCGCCACCGCACTCTGCACCGCCGTGCCACCACCGGTGGAACCCTTGAGGTGGCTCCAGTCGACCTTGTTGAAATCAGGATGGTTGGCCATGCCGTTGAACAGC